>JANXNM010000600.1 GCA_025354065.1 Synechococcales cyanobacterium 340R_concoct_173_sub
CTTTTGGAGGAATCCATCCATGAGTATTGTAACGAAGTCGATCGTAAACGCTGATGCTGAAGCCCGTTACCTCAGCCCAGGCGAACTAGATCGCATTAAAGGCTTCGTCACCAGTGGTGAAAAGCGCCTTCGCATTGCTGAAACCCTAACAGGAGCTCGCGAACGAATCGTGAAGCAAGCAGGCGATCAACTGTTCCAAAAACGCCCTGACGTTGTTTCTCCCGGTGGCAACGCATATGGCGAAGAAATGACCGCAACTTGTTTGCGTGACATGGACTACTACTTGCGTTTGGTCACGTACGGAGTTGTTTCTGGCGACGTTACTCCTATTGAAGAAATTGGAATCGTTGGCGTTAGAGAAATGTACAAGTCCTTGGGAACCCCCATTGATGCCGTTGTCGAAGGCGTACGTGCGATGAAGAGTGTTGCAACATCCTTGCTTGCTGGCGAAGATGCCGCAGAAGCAGCAGCCTACTTTGACTACGTAATTGGCGCAATGAGCTAGTTTTCAGAATACTGAGACTGTTTCAGCCCGTTGACTTTGTAGTAAACATTCGAGATTAAGGAAGTCGAACAATGCAAGATGCTATTACTGCTGTAATCAATTCCTCTGACGTTCAAGGTAAATATCTTGATTCTTCGTCACTGGACAAACTTAAGGGCTACTTCGCAACTGGTGAACTTCGCGTTCGTGCAGCTAGCTCCATCTCGGCCAATGCTGCCGCGATCGTAAAGGAAGCTGTGGCTAAGTCCCTGTTGTACTCGGACATCACCCGTCCCGGTGGCAACATGTATACCACTCGTCGCTATGCAGCTTGCATCCGTGACTTGGACTACTACTTGCGCTATGCGACTTACGCAATGTTGGCAGGCGACGCATCCATCCTAGATGAGCGTGTCCTTAACGGTTTGAAAGAAACCTACAACTCCTTGGGAGTTCCCGTAGGCGCTACTGTTCAAGCGATTCAAGCCATGAAAGAAGTCACTGCTTCCCTCGTCGGCGCTGATGCTGGTAAGGAAATGGGTGTCTACTTTGACTACATTTGCAGCGGCTTAAGCTAGAAATAGCAAGTCGTTTTATTAGATGGCTTAAGTCTTACGAGACTTTAAACGTCTAATCTGTCAAGAGTTGGGGTTTAGCTTGTCAAAGGCTAGTTTAAAAGCTGGTTTTAGCGATCTAAGTTCTTCTCTTGGCATTGTCATTTTAGGGTTCAGATTTATCAAACTACTAAAAGATTCGGTGCCTTCATCCGGCGCAATATAAGAATTTATTTTGAGTCTGTTACTGTCTGGCCTTGCTAATCGTTGTCATTAGGAGATGTGGATCCATGAGAATGTTTAAGGTGACGGCTTGTGTTCCCAGCCAATCCCGTATTCGCACACAGCGTGAATTACAGAATACGTTTTTCACGAAACTAGTGCCTTACGACAATTGGTTCCGTGAGCAACAACGCATCCAAAAAATGGGCGGCAAGATCGTTAAGGTTGAGCTGTTTGCTGGGAAGCCTGGTGCTAACACTGGTGTGAGCTAGTTAAGCTTTTGTTCTTATAAATATAGAGAACGATCGGAGGCATTGCTAGCCTCCTTTTTTAAGGACATTTTCTAAGCTTTCATCCTTAGTTATAAACGCAAAAAAGGGAAAGACGATTGCCTTTCCCTTCTCCATTACTCTTTAATTTCTTACGAAGTGACTGAGTTGCTTTTTAAATTTTACGTTGCATCGCAGGCTTTTTGTGTCCTTTGACGTTGCGTCCCTCATAACGAGTAGACTCCCAACGCTTGAGCTTCATAACTCTACCTGTGTGATGGATGGGCGAGGCGAGACTCGAACTCGCACACCTAAGTACCGCATTTTGAGTGCGGCGCGTCTACCAATTCCACCACTCGCCCGTTTTTTTCACCTCACTACTATAGCCTATTGATTTCTTTAAAAGCAAGCTTTGATAGTCAGAACTTTTAGCCCACCGATCGACTTCTCTCGCTCGAAGCACTGGAAGCGGATGGCTAAGTTGAGCGGTTTGCATTTGACGAAAGGCTCGACCCATGTCACTTTGACTCGCTAGGTCGTAGTCACGAGCTTGATCGATAAATGCATCCAAATTAAGCTGCACTGCAAGTTTAGGCGACCCGCCTGTGAGTTTCATTAGAACCGACATAATAATGCGCGGGTCTTGGGTCGCAAGGAGAGCAGCCCGATCGCAGGTCAACTCCGCACTTCGCACCCAACGCATCATCTGCTCTTGTAAACCTTGGGTCATCAGACCACCCCAAGGCAATAAATTTGTCGCCATCAACAATAAATTCGCAAGAGTGAGATAGGTGCCATGTTCACATTTCAAATGGCCTAACTCATGGGCAATCACCGCCTGGATTTCCTCTGGATTTAGCAAGTCGAGAAGCGCCGTATGCACCACAATAAAGGGCTGCTGACCACGAATCGCCATAGTGTAGGCATTGGGAACCGGGTTTTGCTTGATGTAGAGATGGGGAACGTCTAAATCAAGGATTTCGCAAGCTTCTAAGAGAGAGGCGTGGAGATCGGGGAGTTGACGATCGCTGACGCGAATACTAGTTGCGATATTTTCCATGTAGAAAAATTGTTCTGCCACACCACCAAGCACCGTACGAACCAAGAGATCTAATCCTGGGAGTTGCTGCAAGGATTTCGTCGCTTCTAGATCTAAAGGATGACGGAATTGGCTGGCTTTGAGTCCAGTGAGGCGCTGTTTGGGTTGAAGCATGGAATAATTTGACGGTGGGGAATAACTCAGTTTTCTGATTGTAGCGTGCTTATTTCGGGGCTGGGAAACGATCGTTTAGACTTCGGTATTCCATGACGATAAGTGAGATCGGCGATCGGAAGAATATTATAGGGGCGCTGTGATTCTAAAGCGATTAGAACACGGAGGGCAGAATAGGCATCATTGGCTGCATAAAGCAGTTGGGTAGAACTGAGATCGTGCATGGCCCAATTAGAAATGGTAACGCGCCTAGATTTGTGAAATTGTTGGTTGAGGAGTAGGCCAATCGCGGCTCTGACCCCGATCGTCGTGCAGTAACCATCTTTACGAAAGATAATGTCTAGATCTAGAATCGATCGCAAGTGAAGCCTAAGCCTACGGCGCATTTGACCTTGATCGACATTCAAACCAAACCCGACTTTAACAATATCTTTTGACTCTAAGATCTCACGCAAAAACGGATAACATTCTGGGCGATGGAGTTGAAAAATAAAAGCTTTATCCAAGGTCGCAAACTGGACAATGTGGGGACCATCAGAAATTCGGCCCTTTGTAAACGTAGGTCGAGACTCGGTGTCAAATCCAACAAACCTAGAATCCTGAATTTCACAAAATGCGTCACTGAACTGCCCAAACGTAGCCGGAACGAAAATACGATTTAACGGCAGTCCGATGAACGGCTTCAGTAGCGCTGTTTCGAGTTTCGTTGGGGTAGATTTTTCCATAGCGTCAGTTTTACCGAACGATCAGAGAGTTATTAAAAAATTATTAAAAAATCGATACAATATTATATCGGGACCATTCAGGCCGTTCAGTGTAGACCGAATCTAGAGAGAATCATCACATGGATATTGCAAAAATACTTGAACCCGCAGCGGCAGTGTTTCGGAGTTTAGGCGTGCCGGAG
The DNA here is from genome assembly GCA_025354065.1 of Synechococcales cyanobacterium 340R_concoct_173_sub. Next base: position 3,650 of record JANXNM010000600.1, read on the forward strand.
TCTATTGTTCATTGGGGTCATCCATTGATGATGGCGATCGTGGCCTTTGTTATGGGAAGCGGGGTTGCAATTGCAGGTTGGAAAGCCCGTACCTCTGAAGACAAAGAAGAAGCATTGAAAAACCGCGAAATGCACCGTAAAGCGGCTCCATTGATGGCGGTATTTTTAATCTCGGGCTATTCCGGTGGATTGCTGTCACTCGTGATGCAAAACAAACCCATTTTGGAAAGTCCTCACTTCATTACCGGAACCGCCGTGATTGCGCTTTTGTTAATCAATGGAAGTTTGGCGGCTTTTGGATTTAAAGGTACAGGCGACGGCGCACGGAAAGCTCATGCTTATATTGGCAGTGGGTTGATGGCGTTATTTGTCGTTCATGCCGCCTTAGGTCTGAAGCTTGGGTTCTCAATTTAGAACCATTTAGGAATCAAGATTTAAAATCGTTAGCTCTAGATTGAAGATTCAGAATTATGGGTCTCAATGCTAGGGTTATTTTTTGAAGATTTGGGCATATTAAGACCATATAAACATTGCAAGCAACGGAAGACTATCATGCAAGGCTATTCAGGTGCATTGTGGTGTATTGCTTGGATTGTCGGACTACTCACAACTCAGTCTCCATGGTGGATTACGGCCATTGCCGCGATCGCATTTCCCAGCATTGGAATAATCCTGCGGAAACTACGCCCCGCCAGCCATCAAGTTCAACCTTGGCTGATTGCGAGTATGATTATATTGATAGCATTAGGCTGGTATCACTTTAGAACACCACAGCCAGGAGCCTTTGATATTAGTCGTTTTGTAGAACCGATCGATCGGACGACTATTCAAATTACAGGCACCGTCGACGAATTGCCTCGGACTACTCGCAGTGGTAAAACTAAACTTTGGCTGACGGTGCAAAGCATAGATGCGGGTGAGTTGAATAGTCGGTTAACTATTGCGCCAGACAAAGCAAATGGAAAGCTGTATGTCACCATTCGCGATCGTCACCCTTCATTTGCCCCCGGAACTCAAGTGCAACTCAAAGGAAAACTGTATAGTCCCAAAGGCGCACAGAATCCCGGTGGGTTTGATTTTAAAAAGCGATTAGCAATTGAAGGATGCTTTGCGGGATTGGCTGCTGATGAGTTTACAATTATCGCCCCGCCCAAACAAACCTGGGGACTATGGCAACTTCAACAACGA
>JANXNM010000635.1 GCA_025354065.1 Synechococcales cyanobacterium 340R_concoct_173_sub
TATCGGGAAAATATTGGGCGATGCGAGGGAGTAGCTCTAGATATTGCTCAGCTAAGGCTACAGGGGCACCAATCCATATATTTCCACCCGTCAAGGCAGTCCACCCGATCGCAGATTTGTATAGACACCAACCCGCTCCCACGTAGCCAAGAATCATTCCGAAATCATGCGAAATAATTACCTTCCCAACTGAGTCAAAACAATCACCAATTCGGGACATTACATCACCCTTTGCGATCGTCTCAGGCTTATCGTTAAAGCCTTTGGGCTTCATTCGTTTGTTATCAAATTCACCATCGCCTGTATGGACTTGTGGTCTGTTTTCTGAATTGGTGCTAGCAGATTTCTCTGTTTTCTTTGTACGAACTGGCATTACTTTCTACCTTTAACTAAGTTTGATTTTTCCGATTCGACTTCTTTTGGTGAGAATGCTTCGAGTACTGTCACCCGACCTTTGACAATGCCGATAAATCCATACCGCCGATCGTCTTTAATACAACTTGAAGCGGGTATAGCGTCAGGGATAGAGATGATTGTGCCCTTGCTGATTTGAACGCTGTTGACGTAGCATTTTTGAGCCATTACGCCTTGAGTAACAGTCGTTAATCGTTCAAGGCGTAATGATTCATCGGCATTTCTTAAACCTTGGGTTTGGCCTTGGGAGACAACAAACCCGATCGCGGGGCCAATACTAACTAGGACAGCTAGACAGGCGATCGGGACTCTATGGGCGGGTTTGACCATTACTCATCCCCTTCAAAGGCGACCGACAAAATCCCCAGCATCAACGCTTTGACTTGATTTGCGGGGAATCCCTCTAGAGCGTCTAAGCATTGCTGGCAGTGTTCCGAAATCCCTAAATCGCGGCTCAAGGCTTCGATCGCCTCTGCAATATCGATCGTGATTTGATCAGATTGATTAGCCAGTGATACGGCCTGAGCCAGTACAGTGATGATGTCCCATGCTTCATCCTGATCTAGCTTGTCTAACGATTCCCCGGCAAATTCCTGGAAAACTCGCACAGATGGCGTGTCTACGAAATAGGTTAAAGGTTTGGAAGTTTTAACTTGTGGCATGATTTGAAAAGTCCTTAATGATTAGTTTGTTTGGGATGTTTGAGAGGCGATCGTTACTTTTGGAAGAGGGCGATCGCCTTTTGCGTTTGGTGGATTTGTCAGACATGCCGAGGGATAAATCCACAAAATCACACGGCTTGAATAGTTCAATTTGTTCAGGCATTAGTTAAGCCTTAATTAATTCTTTCAATTCCGTAATCCGGTTCATATGTTTCAACTTTTCAAGCTTGGGTAGTGATTGTAATCGTGCCAACTCATCCACAAGGGTTTCAGGCGTTTCGGCGATCGTTGGTCCTAACGTTGGTTTAGACGGCTCAACTGCGATCGGTTTTGTGTGAGTACTTGCAAGTACTGGGGTAGTACTCGTAAGTACTGGGGTAGTAATGGCCTTAACGTTCTCTATTCGAGTCTGATTTAAGTGAGTACCGCGCTTTACCTGCATTAAAAGATCCGTCGCAGCGTCATCTAAGTCTGAGTACTCGCCAGTACTCACCAAATCTTCAAGCCATACATAAACAGTGTTTGAGAGTGAAACCGATCGCTTCTTTTGTGCCATGGTTCTAAACTCCGACCCGTGCCATTTGAGAATCGTAAGCACCGACTACACTGGCAGTTTGAGGGCGATCGGGAATGGTGAAGTATTCAATCACCTCAGGCTTAACCGATTTCAGTAGTGCCGCGCCTCCACCAGTCAAAATCAAATTCACAAGGTTTTGAGATTGAGATTCGTATTGTGTTGAGATGTGAGCTTGGATAGTGTCAAACCAGGCGTTAACGTGCTTACGTTTGATCGCTCTCCATTGATCGGCGGTCAGCTTGCCTAGTGTTTCAGACTGCAAAGCGGCGCTAATCAAACTCAGATTCACTGAAGTGCTGTTATTTGTGATGCCTAAGCCAGCCTTTACCGATTGGTCAGCGGCGATCGAGTCCACCAATTTAGAGACACCCAAAGCCGTGACGGGCTTGCCGTCCACAACTTCACCGGATTCATCAATCAACCATTCCTCAGCAGTTCCAAACCCTAATTCAATTAGAAGGCTGTAACCATGGTCTAACTTAGGTTTCACAGCTTCATAGCTACCTAATCCCTCTAGAACTGGCAATACTTTGGTTACGGTGCATTGAATCTTTTCACCATTGCGAGTGACGGAATACTGTCCACCGATCGCAGTCTTTAGGGAATCAAGATTGTGGTAATCCCAGTGTGAAGCAATCACAATTAAGTCGCGGCCATGGTCGGAGGGTCTAAGGCAAGCGGCAAAAGCATCACGGGCAGTCGCAACCTTATCGCGGCCATGAATACGCTTATGGTCACCGAGACAAGCTCTAGAACCATACCAGCGCTTTGTATTGCCAGTAATTACGATCGGGTTCTCATCGTTACCTTTTGCCATCATGCCGATCGTCTCGGTGTATCCGCTTTGAATAATTAGAGTGCCTTGATCGTCATGCCGTTTTAGCCAACTATTACTGTTTTCAAAGCTAACTAATCGGGCGTGTTTAGCGGTTTTGTAGTCGATTGTTTGGGCGGTAATGTTCATCTGATTTTGTCCTATTAATGGAGTGAATTGTGGAATGGGGTATGTTTCAACCCCGGCGATCGGTCTATGCGGCGATCGGTTGTGTCTGTGCCGTCGAGTACGGCAACTCCCATGGGTTAAGGCGGTGAGATTCTGCTGTAGCCTCATCGATCGCCCGTTTTAGTTCGTCTGGAGTTGCGGCGGTGATTCCCCGGCATGTGGTGAGGTCGTTCGTTGGGTATGCGTAAAACTGTTTATCAAGGCGGTTGCGATGGCATTCGTAGGATTTGTAAATCATGTGCGGCGCTCCTAGGGTTGATTGAGAAGTAATTAATCGGGCATTTTCTCGGGACTGCCATGGTCCCTCCGCTGGTAGCTCCCAGTCCGACCCGCTTCGTTCAGCGGCGCTCTCGTTTCATGTACCTACTATAACGCAATTGCATCAAAATGCATACAAATGCATACGTTTGATGCATGACTATTCCTTATTAAACAAGGGTTTTAGTATAACTAAAAAGCATCAATCGTAATACGTTTGATCGATCGTCTAGGCTATAATAGGCTTGTAGGCTAAATTAGAAGGGACAAAAATATGCAGACCGCAACAATGGGACAACTCAAACGGATCAGCGTGACAATGCAAGTTGAGATCCAAGAAGCGCTGCAAAGCTATGCAGCAAAGCAGAGTCGAACCCTGTCAGCTCAAGCTGAGCAAATTATCGGCACCTATTTAATGGGCATAGGGGAATTAATGGAGATGCCTACCCGTGAAGAGCGGCGCGGCGGTGATCAGAAATCCAGTAAGAAGAAAACGGAGGTTGACGGATGACAGTTGCAACCGATCGGCGGCTGACGCTGAAAGAATTTTTGACCTATGACGACGGCACCGATCGGCGTTACGAGCTTTTCAATGGGGTTTTAGTCGAGATGGGTGCTGAGAGTCGAGTCAATATTGAGATCGCTATTTTTCTGATTCAGCACTTTGCTCTACTGGGTATCAACAGCAAGCGGTTAGGCATCAAGGAAAAAATTGAGGTCAGAAGCGCTTTTGTTGCCAGTGCCCGCGATGCTGATTTAATCATTCACTCAGAACAGTCAGCACTAGCGCTTAAAGGCCGATCGGAATCCTGCCTAACCATGGGAGACCCTAACCCCTTGATCGTCATTGAAGTGGTCTCACCGGGCAGAGAAAGCACTGACAACTATCAACGCGATTACGTACAGAAGCCTAAAGAATATGCCGATCGTGGGATTCCTGAGTTCTGGCAGATTGACCCATCAAGGGCTTATGTGAAAGTCGGGACTCTGAACAATGGGGCTTACCAGTTCAAAACCTTCATGGATGACGAGCCGATCGTTTCTCCTACATTTCCTGATTTAAAGCTGACGGCGGCGATCGTTTTGGGGGCTTAATGGTT
>JANXNM010000655.1 GCA_025354065.1 Synechococcales cyanobacterium 340R_concoct_173_sub
GGACTCTTTGGGGCGGCGCTTCCGGCGGTTGGTGTGATGGATATGTTGCGGTTCCATAAGTTTACAATAGGGTGGGCTTGGCAAGGCGAGTATGGCGATGTGGAGAAGAGTGAGGCGGAGTTTAAAGCATTGTATGCCTACTCACCGTTGCATAATTTGAAAGCAGGCGTTCATTATCCGGCGACTATGGTGACGACGGCAGACCATGACGATCGGGTGGTTCCGGCTCACAGTTTTAAGTTTGCGGCGGCATTACAAAAGGCACACAAGGGCGATAATCCTGTATTGATTCGCATTGCGACAAAAGCGGGACATGGCGCGGGGAAACCGACGGCAAAAGTGATTGAGGAGGCAGCAGATAAGTGGGCGTTTTTATCTAAGGTGTTGAAGGTAGTGGAATAAATTTCTTGAGGCAGGTGGCTCTTTACATAAAGAGCCATGACTATTATTCAATTTTAGAAGAACGGAATCAGAATTAATTCATCTTGAACGAACTCTATTAATTATTGCCATTAATTCTCTCTTTTTTTCGCTATCTCCCTTCAGAACTTTGCTAAGAAGTAGCTCAAAAACAGTATCTGGGCTGAGAACTTTTTGTAATTCTGCAAGCTTGGTTATCTTTTCTTTATAATCCTCTTGATTTATAATTTCCTCGGGTAAATCATCTTCAAGTATTTGTTTGGCAGCTAAATCATCCCAGACGAATTGCTCAGGAGTGCGATCGGGTATATAGTCTACAAAATCTCGTAGAAATCTAATATACTTAGTTATCTGATCAGATGTTTCCAACTTCAGTTCCTGTCCCTTCTCATTATTCCCACGGATAAATTCTTTGACTTGCTTAGCGAGTTCATCCTTATCTTGTAGAAGTTCACTATCCTTGGGATAAGGTAGTTTTGGCTTCTGATCCCCATCAAAGATAATTGATATATCCTTTTTATCTGAATTTATATATGCTCTGATGTCCAGATAAATTTTAGCTACTCCTCCTGGGCGCACTATTACTTGAAACTCCTTAGAAGCATAGTCTGACGTTAGTTTAAGAGCATATAAAATAATGCACTTTGCTCTTTCATCTTCCACAAAAATTATTTTTCCGGCTGGAGTCGTTTCTATTTCATGCAAAGCTTCACTTGCTGGAACATTGGTCCTAATAGAAACAGTCCCCTCATTATTTAGAGACAATACACGGATTGCTTCTTGAGGTAAATCTTTTGCTAAGTATATAGAATGTGTAGCAATAATGACTTGAAGTGATTTGAGCGAGGCTTGATGAGCAATGAATTGCATCATTTTACGTTGAGCATCAGGGTGTAGCGAGGTCTCAGGTTCATCCAGAAGAATCAAAGAATTATCAGGCGCTTGATATATCTTATGCACAAGCAATGCAGCGGCTGATTCCCCACTACCTGCAAACGCATCTGAATATCCTCCAATATTGCTAGTTGTAAATAAAATTGTATATCCCTCATGTCCATGAAACAATGAATGCCTAAGTACTTTTCCACTCAAGTAATTTCTATCGAGAATGTATCCGAGTATTTTTAGTTCTTGCTTAGTAAACTCTACACCCTTCTCAGATATTTCTCTTTTTAGAGAGCGAGATTTATATCTCAAATAATCTTGTTTACGATATTTTTTACGAAGGTTGCCTGTTTCTTTTGCAGATTTAGCTCGTTGCTCCAAATGCTTCGGATCAGGAAAATAAAAGTATTTGTCAAATGCAGTTAATTCACCGCGAAAATCAAGATGCATAACGGGCATAGCCACAGGACTAGTCCGCTCTCCGCTGCAAGTCATACCATATTTGTAAGTATGTTTTACTGACTCCCAGTAATCAGGATCTACATCTCCTTTTTTGGTTCGTGGGGCACGATTTTTAATACACTCAACTAAGTCTCCGTCTGCATTTCTGTATGTATGAACCACACTCTGTTTCAGCCCATTACGCTCCTCTGGAATAGCATCAAGTTTTGTCTCAAACCAGAAATCTCCTACACTTTTATCTTTTACGCTTCCATAAAGTGCATGAAGAATAGAACTTTTGTTAGTACCATTACGACCAAGCAACACTGTAATGGGAAAATCTAAAGGGAGTTCACTGTTTTCCTCAAGATTACGATAGTTCGGAAACCTGACTTTTATAATAGTTACATTTTTCTCAAAAAGTTCTTTAATACTTTTCGATAAATCATTTAAATCTTTCTTCGTACTCATTCTAATAATGCCTGTCTAATAATTCGTGCGATCGGTCTAATCATGTCTGGAGGAAATGCATTCCCAATTTGTTGAGCAACATGTTCTTTCCCACGATCGACACAAAATTTGTAATTTTTGGGAAAGGTCTGAAGTAAAGCAGCCTCCCGCAGTGTAATAGCTCGATCTTCTTCAGGATGTAAGAATCGGCCTCTGGAAGGATTATTACATCCACCAGTAATCGTTGGAGAAACGCTATCCCATGACATACGTCCGTATACATCTCTAAAACCACTTGTGCGATGATGACAGGGGCATTGTAAATCAGAAGAAATTTCGTTTCGACTCCCACCATTTTTCGGTGTTGCTTTAATTCGCTCAATCATTCTAGGAGTTCGATTTTCTGGCCAGTCATGAAGTGAATCTCCGCTCTTCCCTGCGGGCTTCAATTTACCGATTGTTTCTCTTACTGTTTTAGGCTCACGGTCGTGTTCAGCCCAATTTTCAGGAACATTACGATCTCTCAAAGCAACAAAAATTAAGCGTTTTCGACGCTGAGGTAAACCAAACTCGGAAGCATTAATTATGGAGTACTTAAAGTTATAGCCCGCTTGTACAAGTCCAGCCTTAAATTCATCAAAATTTTTACTGTTTGCTAATCCAGGAACATTTTCGACAAGCACTGCACGCGGCCTTATCGCTTGGATTAAACGAAGCATCTCAAGAATTAAATTCTCACTATTGTCTGATTTTTCTTGCTGAGTCTTACGCCGAGTTCGTAATGTTGAAAATGCCTGACATGGTGGACATCCAGTCAACAGATCCAGATCTCCAGGAGAAACCTGCGCACTCTCTAAGATTTGCGAAGCAGTAACTTTGCGTATGTCATCAACTATGACCTCAGCATTTCGGTGATTCAAAGCATAGGTTTTTGCTGATGTTGGATCATTTTCTACAGCTACCCGTACTTCAAAACCTTCTGCTGCAAGACCAGAACTAAGTCCTCCAGCCCCAGAAAAAAGATCAATGGATGTCAGTACTGTCATTAGTTTGTCGCTTCTATCCATGGAAAAGTCTACCCGAAACACATATTAAAGCTTAGCGTTGTCACTAGAGCCTATGGAGCGGTTAAATAAAATATACCCCATTCAGCCCTATCTGGAACGGATTGGTCATTAAAATTTCCCTACTTTTAATCTGCCTTGACTAAACTCGATTCTTAAGTACAATCACCAATAATCTCGACTAAGTAAGTTTCGATAGCGTAATTTCTTACAAATTCAAATGGAATTCCTGTTGTTCGCAGTATTGAGGAAGGTTGATCTGAACAAATAAATCCTTAAGTTCAGTAGTCATCTCATCAGGCAGATGAACAGAAAGAGCGATCGCAATCCAGCGTTCCACCGATTGGAAATCACCACAGTCGATCGCCAGAGATGCCGCACTTCGATGAAGGACCGATCGCGCAGTCAACCGGAAGCATCGATCCTAAGTATACTGGGATTCATATTTAATTGGACTGATCTTAGAGCCGATTTGCATGGGGAACTGTTGTAGCTATAATAATATGCCATATCCTATTTTGGAAATAATGAG
>JANXNM010000717.1 GCA_025354065.1 Synechococcales cyanobacterium 340R_concoct_173_sub
AACTATGAAAGAACACTGAGAAATGCGACGACAAAAATGAATCTCTGTTTCGTTAGGTTAATGATAAAGCGGCTTTCAGCCTCTGACTAAAATGTCAAATGGGTTCTATACATGGATCGTTTGAAAACTTTATTTGATACCTTCGGCAAATCCTTTAGTCCAGATGAACTAATACACTTACGAGCGCTACTAATCGATAAATTAATTGAAGGTTTCCGAATTTCGCCACTATCTAAATTGATTTTTCGTTACGAGCCTTCCCCATCACCCAACACAGGAATTTCCTATACAATTACATACGCGATCGGTTCAATAACCGATCAATACAAAAACTGGGTAGCAACTAAGGAACCTCCACTATTTGGAAATTTTGCTGATACCAAGGTAATGGAGACTTTTAATCAACTTAGCGATCAATTTGGTGGCTCTGACCAATTGAAAGTTTTAGATATTGGCGCAGGAACTGGTAGAAATGCTTTTCCACTAGCAAAGCTAGGTTGTGAAGTACATGCACTGGAGATGACTCCCGCGTTTGTGGAGCAATTACAGACAACCGCACACAATGAGAATTTACCTATCTCCGCGATCGCAGGCGATATTCTTGATCCTTTAACTCGACTTAAACCATTCACCCATAATTTAGCAATTTGCTGTGAAGTCACATCTCATTTTCGAGATGTAGATCAACTTCGTCTGCTTTTAGCTAAAGCTTGTGACTATTTACAGCATGGGGGACTATTTCTATTCAATTTATTTGTAGCGAATGAAGACTATGAACCATCAATCTTAGATCGTCAGATGTCAGATCTGTCATGGTCAACTCTATTTACCTATCAAGACTTAGATTCAGCATTGGATAATTTACCGATGGAGATTATCACCAATGAATTACTATTGGAGCTTGAACGTGCTCATTTACCGACAGAGGCATGGCCACCAACAGGCTGGTTCGAGAATTGGTCAAGTGGAAGAAATGTGTTCCCATTAGAGGAAAATCCTCCAATTCAATTACGGTGGGTACTTTGTAAAAGAGTATGAACATGAACTTAGAGACTAGTAATATTAATTTAATTGAAGTCAGGACAGATTTGACTAAATTTGAGCAAGTAGACCGCTTTTTGGCGCATCACCTCAATGATCTATCCCGATCGCGAATTTAAACATTAATTGATGAGAGGTATATGACCGTTAATGATGTTCTTTGTGATAAAAAAAGGATTTAACTAAGGCAGCGATCGGATTCAGATAATTACCTCAGATGCAACGCTCCTTGATTTAGTGGCTTAAGATATTCCTTTAGGTGTTCTATATCAAGATTAGCATTTAACTATAATTAATAAATCTGCGGAACTAGGACTTATCGCACGTCTGACAACCAAGTGAAGTCTAAGCCCGATC
>JANXNM010000724.1 GCA_025354065.1 Synechococcales cyanobacterium 340R_concoct_173_sub
AATCAGGCTACAACTTACGCGTTTTTACTCGCCAAGTCCAAATCCAAGGCCAAGGCCAAACACCTCTTGCCACTTATACCTGTTTACCGAGCGATCGATCGGCCCCAGTTCTCTCTTCCCCAGCCCAACTATCTCGAAACTGTAAGATTCAAATTCAAGATGCTAACAATGGGTTAGGGGTGCGCGCGCCCTTGTAAAATCTATTTTGGATAGTTTGATCAATGCCTTACCTAAAAAATAGTTGTTGTGCTGTATGAAAGATCAGATTTTAAGATTGATAAATTTACTGTTGATGGTGGATTTATTTTTCGTACTGTTTTGTTTTTTTTGGGGGGTCGTCGCCCTAATCGGAAAACTTAACAATCTCACCTTGGGCTTTGACCTGTGGGTCAGTTTGTGGGCACCTGTCATGCAGCCCGCTTTAGGAATAATGATGGCAGGTGCACTGATTAGCGGAGCCTCAAGCTGGATCTCAAGACGATTTTCATCTGACGATTCAGCGGATGTTGGAGGTGGAACGGTACGATGAGATTTGGCGGTCAGATAGATTGCAAAAGGATTAGGTGTTGGAGGTTGAACGGGATGGGGGAAGTCCGAAGGGATTGAAGGCAGCGATCGTTACGCCACAGAGGAAACAAGCGATCGGGCTTGTCTGCACAGAGTCGATTGAAGTCTATCAGTTGGATCAACGGGTGGGGCGATCGGGATTGACTAGGCTTCAGCAGGATGTTGGCCAGGGAGAAGGTAGCATAGGTCCAGGTAACGGAGATTTTGAGAGTTCAAAAAAATCAGGGGTATTCGCCGTCTCGGTCGGAGTTGCGAGAGCGTATGAATCACGCAGAGAAGGTAATTTAGGCGTTCAACTTTAGTTTTGGTAGATCCCTAATTCTCGACTTTACCGATCCAAAGATAATTTGTGAGTTGCTTGCCGACGCGGCGTTCTTCGTTTGGGTCTTTGGGAATCTCCCAGCAGAGGGCTTGATAGAGGAGATGACGATGGAGGTCGAAGGTGGCTTCGATGAGGCTGGCGTAGACTTCTATTGCGTCGATCGTCCAGCAATAGGCGAAAGTGGCAGCGATAAGCGCGATCGGAATTGCAATCCACGTCAAAGGCGTCCAGACCAAAAATAAAAGGCTCCATAGAAAAAGTCGCACGGCGTTATTGAGTTCGATGCGGGAGTCTTGAATATCTTTTTTGGTGGCATCGGGGAGCAGGAGCCATAAGCGCGACCAACAGATGATCGAATCGAGTCCATAGCGATCGCTATTCTAGCGATCGGCAGCGCGGAGAATGTTGCCGATGCGGAAGGACATCAGACCTCCTGCGAAAGTATCATGAAATCGTCTGTTTTAAAGATAAACTAAGCTCATAATTGTAAATCTCTGCAATTAAATTTAACCTTAATCCAAATTTCCTTCTCCTGTTTCGATACCTAGAAGAGAGCATTCTGAATAT
>JANXNM010000728.1 GCA_025354065.1 Synechococcales cyanobacterium 340R_concoct_173_sub
GTAATCAAACCCTGACGGGCGTAGTGCATTTGTGAAGTATTGCCATGTCCTGCACGTTTCGCAATCCAGTCTGAACGCAACATATGACTCTTCCTTAAAATAAACAGCTTCCCTTCGCTGGTATTACCCAGAGACAACAGATCGATAACATTTCTCGTAATCTGTAGCCTGTTTCAGGTTCTAAGGGTGGTTTCTCAGCCGATCGTTTTTTCGGCACCCCTAGCTACCTAAAGATCCTACACTGTTTCTACGGTTACTGTCCCACATCACATTCAAGTTCAACTTCAAGAAAGGCTGGCATCTCTAAAGGCTGACTCTGTAAAACCATGGTTGTAGTCTGATTTTCTGTAAACCCAATCCGTTCATAAAAAGCTTGCTGATTGGTCGTCATCAGATAGATGCGTTCCACTCGACTGAGACGCGGATGGGTGATTAAGGTCTGCACGAGTTTTCGGCCAATGCCTGCCCCTTGATAGTTGGGATCGACCACTACATCCCAAATCGTAGCGCGGTAAACTCCATCGGACGTGGCGCGGGCAAACCCAATGAGCATCGTGTCGTTCCATGCTGTAACGATCGGGTCACTATGGTCGAGAGCAGTCTGAAGATCCTCAAGAGTCCGATCGCTCGCCCAAAACGCGACGAGATTAAATAACGCCTGAAGCGATCGCAACTCAACAAATTCAAGCCCAACCCGTAACTGAACGGTTCGACAATCCACATCCTTATTAATATCGTGAATACTGTCTACGGTCTGATGTTGGATGGACGAATGATCCCCCCCAACGTTCGACTCAGATTTCAGCTCAGATTTCGGCTCCGACTTCGACCGTCTCATCTAATGCACCTATGTAATGTTGTGGTTATCATTGTGGGGACAGTTCCCGGATTTGTGAAGGGGCTGTCGAAAATACCTGATAGCTGTTGTTCTTATTTTTGATGGTTTCCCATGTCCCGATCGCGTCTCCGCCGAACAACCCGCCGTCAATCTGGTCCCGCTGTGGTGGGATTGGTAATACTGTTAATTTTGTTTACATTAATGATGGGAATAGGTCTTGCTAAAGCTCTAGAGCCAAAGAATAATCCATTGTTGCAAGCTCCTAAGTTGCAAACTCCTAACATTCAAAGCAACCCTAGTATTCAGAGCGAAGAAATTGGGACGGTTGATCCCGTGAGCGATCGCGATCGTTTAGGCCAAGAGCTTTACTTAGAGTCCTGCCGAAGCTGCCACATTGGAATTCCACCCGCTGTCATGCCCACTCAGACCTGGCAGGCATTGCTTCAGGATCCGCAACATTATGGAGTGACAATAGACATCCCCCAAGGTCCAGAAAAGCGGATTATGTGGAACTACGTCAAAAATGCATCGCGTCCAGTGGCGAGTACCGACGAACGAGTGCCCTACCGAATTTCAGAATCGAGATATTTTAAAGCGCTCCATCCAAAAGTAAAACTTGCGACAAAGCCAACGCTGACCACTTGTATTACCTGTCATCCGAGTGCCCAGGCATTTAATTTCCGTAAATTGTCGGCAGAAGCTGA
>JANXNM010000729.1 GCA_025354065.1 Synechococcales cyanobacterium 340R_concoct_173_sub
TACTTTTAGTTTTGCGCTGCGGATCCGATCGACATCAATGATGCTGTACAAAAACTTCAGATACTCAGGTTTGGGATCAAAGGTGCTGATATTCTGGGAATTCTTGTTTTCTGGCGGCAGGTCGGAAGCGGTGGCTAGAGCCGCAACAATGGTATCGGTGATGTCGGTAGTGGCGGGACCCGCGTAATCTGGGATGTATTTGATGCCGCAATAGGGAGCCGGATTATGACTGGCCGTGAACATCAGTGCGCCTGCTGAATTCAGGTGCTTGGCGTTGTAAGCAATGACGGGAGTGGGGCAGTCCCGATCGACTATTTTCACGGTCCAACCGAGGTCGGCGAGGACATTAGCCGCTGTGTAGGCGAACTGGTCGGCTAGGAAGCGTGGATCATAGCTCACCAGCACTGGACGATCTTTGGAATAGGCCTTTTCGAGATAGGTTGCGATCGATCGCGTTACTTTGCAGACGTTGCTGAAGGTAAAGTCGTCGGCAATAATGCCACGCCACCCGTCGGTGCCAAACTGAATCGGTGGATTCGTACCGTAGTGAATGTTGGAGGCTGACATAAGAAGTTCTGAATTCCTTATTTAAGGTATTTATGGTTATGGTTCATCCTAGGGGAGAACGGCAGCAGATGCTCATAATTAACTCTAGAGTTGACACCAAAATTGAGTCCGTAATTGACACCACAACTGATGCCATGGTTTCACGGTAAACTAGAGTAAGCTCGTTGCGATGTGTTTACTGCGACGTATTTTAGGGCATGTCATCAAAAACGATCGGTCAATTTTTAGGAGTGATGGTTTCAAATGCGGACTATAAATTGGTTAATGATGGCTTGTATGGGTGTTTTCACTGGCCTGTTAATGTGGGTGATGCCTGCGGAAGCGATGGTCCAGGTGGCGGTAAAAGACGTGTTTTACCATGCCTGTACGGCGGAGATGGCTGAGGGTACGGTGATGAGTAATGGGAGTGGTCGTAGTGCGAGATGTTTCGTGGTGGAGGGCACAACGGTCAATACTTCGGGTAAAGATCTGTTTAATGGTGATATTTTTGGCCGGGTTTTTGATGCGACGGGCGACACCATCATGGCTAATCGTGGGCGGCTAGGGTCGGTTGATGAGATTCCGATGGGCGAAGGTCATTTTGCGATTCGCATTATTGTGCCAGAAGGCCAGCCGGAGCCGTTGCAGTTGAAGCAGTTTAAGGCGGCAGGGTTTGCAGGTAAGGTCAGGAGATAAGAATTTAGTAGGATTAGTTTGAAAAAATGGGGAATTGCCCGCGAGAGGAATTGTAGGCAAGTTCTTTACTTACTTCTGAAGGTCCAGTAAAAGTTCAGTAAAAAATTGTGAATCGGTACGATTAATGTCGCGATCGCTTGTCCGAGTAAATACCATATACCAAGTCTATTCACCAAACAGAACATAATCAAGGTATTCAGATATAATCCCAAGACTGATACAAAAGTATAGCGAAAGATCGCCTTACGATGCGATTGCTGCGCATGTTCAAAACTCCACTTAACATTCAGCCAATAGGACAACGTAAGTACTACTAAAAAACCTGCTATGGAGCTTACGATCGGATCCCAATGTATCCATTCTACCAAGACAGTTAAGATGAAGAGGTGTACGGCTGCCCCTAATAGTCCCACAATGGCATAGCGAAAAAAACTACGATTCATAACTACCTTGTTGCAAAGACAGCACAAACAAATATATTGAATTTAATCGGTCAATTCGATCGAATCTACTCCTTCTATTCAGAAACTGGTTTCATTTTCGTCAGACTATACAAACCACTAAAAATAGAGGCAGCGGCTATACCTGCACCCATATTGAAACTCAATGGATGAAATTCAAATCGTACAATGTGCTTACCAGCCGGAATATTAACTCCGCGCTGAACGTAGTTAGTTTGGAAGATTTTAGTTGGCTGGCCATCAATCCATGCCTGCCAACCAAGATAGTTAACATCACTTAGTACAAGAAATGCGGGGGATGTTGAATCCGTCTGAATTTCAGCCTTAGTATCCGTAATTTTACGGATTTCAGCTTTCCCGGATGAAATCGAAGATGACATTAGTCTTAGCGTATTAAAACTGGGATCGTCTTCCTCCACTAGAGCTGTCTTCTCCGGTTGGTAAATTTCTCCGTTTGGCAGACGAGAAGTGTGAATACTTTTGATAATTTCTTCAGGTTTTAATTTCACAACATTTGAAACGACCCAAGTACGAGGTAATGCATTTTTATTTTCATACATTGCCCCGCTTCCCAAGCGTTCAAGTTCACGCCATTTAGTCATTTTCACAACAGGCTGTATATCTTTAACTGGTGAAGAAAGCCCGCTCTTGGGATCTAAGAAACTTATTCGTCGTATCGCCAA
>JANXNM010000793.1 GCA_025354065.1 Synechococcales cyanobacterium 340R_concoct_173_sub
GGCTTTGATCGATTGGGCGATCGCCGAATTTATGCTACATAGCCAAATCAATGTAAAGGTTGGGAAAATAAAAAATCGCATATGGAACCACACTAAATAGAAACTTCATGAGGCCCGATCGGAATATAGAGGGAAGGCGATCGATATGCTCATTTACATCCTTATTTTGGTAGATATGCACTCAAAAAACCTCATACCTTAGAAATAATTGACAAACTCAAGTTTCGATAATAGTGCCTGTATTTTTGGTGACCGGATTCGACTGCGATCGGCCACAATAAGCCACCAATGCGGAAAATAACACCGTGCCCAACAAATATTTCAATGGAGCCGGGAGCCAAAGTTGCGGCGAAATAAACGCTTCAATAATCCCCGCAAAAATCAGCAACACTACCACCCCAAACATCAACTTCGCCGCCTGAAGCCCATACAGCTTAAACGCATCTGCCCGCCGATACTCTCCCGGAAACAGCAGCGCCCTAGCAATCAACAATCCGGCTCCTCCAGAAATAAAAATAGCCGGAAGCTCCAAGGATCCATGGGGAAATACAAACGCCCAAAAGGGATAGGCCAGACCGCCTTGCGCCACCAAAACCCCGATCGCCCCCAACAAAATCCCATTAAAAATCAAAATATAACTCGTAAACAATCCCGCTGTAATGCCACCCGCCGCCGCTCGAAACGTGACGCTGAGATTATTGATCATGATGGTGCTAGAGGCCATGGGTTCATCGCCCAAAATATGTCCCATCCAAAGTTGTTTCTGCTTCAACACCAAATTAATCATGCTCTCCGGTACCACCAGCGCCATAAAAGCCGGATCGCGCCATGCATACCACCAAGCCACGATCGCTCCCAGCAAAACCATTGCCGTCGCCAATCCAATATAAATCCCCGTCTCCTGCACCACCTGCGGAAATCCCCACAGCACAAACTCCCGCGCCGCCCGCCAGTCCTGACGACGAGAGCCTTGGTAGACTTGACTGTAAGCCCGACTCGTCAGGCTTTGTAAATTGTGGGTGAGGGTTTGGCCGAGTTGATGGGTGCGAGCACGGGCAAGATCCGCCGACACTGTGCGATATAGGCTAGACAACGATCGTACTTCTGTGGCAGTGAGGGACTTGAACCCTTGCTTGTCGATTTTTTGCAGGAGTGCCTCTAGCTCTTTCCAGAGGGGTTCCTTTCGATTAATCCAGCGCTGGAGATTCATAGGACGATCGGGGTATCGTTAGAGGATTATGTATTAGTTTCCACCAGTTTAATTCGGTATGAGAAATCCAACCAATCTAGTCCCAGGTCAAGTCCAAGTCACAAGTCTCAGTCAATACACCCGGCTCAAGCAACCGCTTTCCATTGGCGATGTGGTGAGCGTGGCCCTTGCTATTACTCGGCAGCGCTGGCGATTATTTTGCGGAATTTCGCTGCGGGCGGTGGCTTGGCTGGTGATTCCGGTCTTGGGTGTTATTGGGCTAGCCGTGATGTCATCCTCTTCTATGCGCCGATCGCCGGGATTAGCGGTGTTGGCCGGGGTGCTGTGGCTGGTGGCATCGCTCTATTGTTTCGGAAAATATCTATCAAACGCGGGCTTAATCTCTCGTCTTGTATTCAATGACCTGACCCAGACTGAAGAAACGGTCAAAGATGCTGCACGGGTGACACGATCGTTAACTTGGTCATATTTGGGTGCAAGTTTAATTTACTTACTGATTGCTATAGTCGTGTCTTTTGGACTGGGCCTTATTTTTACTCTTGCCTTTTCTCTACTAACGCTTATTCTAGGATTCATTCTGGGGGCGTTCGGTGGAGCGGGAGCATTCAATCCGACCTCGCCCATAATGGGATTTTTAGCGGTAATCTTAATTATTATGTCGCTATTGCTGATCTTAGGTTATTTCACTGCCTTGGTTTGGATTCTGTCGCGATTTTTCTTTTCAGATGTGCCGCTGTCGGTGGAGACCCAGCTTGGCAGCCTAGGGACAATCGGACGAAGCTGGGCACTGAGCGAGAAGTCAGGTTTTCGGCTCATGACCATCACGACGGTGGGCTTTTTGATTACGCTGCCGATAAATGCGATCGGCCAACTTGTTACATTAATTCCCTTTGCCTTAGACCGATCGGGCGGGGCATCGGCAGGATTAGCTACTACGTTGTCGAGTCTGCTTAATGTGCTTGTTACGCTGGGAATCACGTTGCTGACGCTAGGCTTT
>JANXNM010000850.1 GCA_025354065.1 Synechococcales cyanobacterium 340R_concoct_173_sub
TAACTGATCGATCGCAATATCTCTCGACGATGCCTCAATGCGACATCCTGGAAATTCTAGAACAGATGCCTCCACTTGTCCGGAGTCTAAGGTTTTAACAAGCATTGTAAGATTCATCGATCGCCTCTCTTTCAACTGATAATGTCATTATAAGCTTTTGGCAAAGCCCTCTGACCGGGAATCGCCCCACCGAAGCCCAAACCGACCTGCAAAGTGCGTTCAGCTTGCTGGCTCAAAGAGCATCGCCCTTGCCCAAGCCATACAAGCGAAAGATCCGATCGACTGGCAAAATAACTTCAATCTCGCCCTGTACCACCTTGCAGTCGGACAATGTGAATAGAGTCAGGGGTTGTACGATTCCCCTTCTGGAAGGCTTTGCCAACGAGCCTCTGAAGCCTCTACAGACATGATTGAAATGGCAATGCGGAATTTGGAGGATTATTCGATCGTGTTTCCTGATTCGCTTCAAGCTCAAGAGACGAGAGAAAAATTGAGAATTGAGAAAAAAGATGCTCAATAATAAATTTTAAGTGGGAAGGAGTGGTTATGCTGGTGACTGTAATCGATGGTGCGATCGATCGCATTTTGTCTCAGCAAGGATATCGTCAAACGATCGGTATCAGTTTAATCTACAGGCGGGTGCCACCCCACCGTCACCCAAGCTTGTCTAACAGTCGTCACGTAAGGATTATTCATTTGCAACGCCCGAACCGTCGCCCGACCACAGGCAGTTATCCCAAGAATCTCAACCCCATCATCAGACCAAGTAAAATGTTCCTGCCAAACTTGCGTTCTCGGATTGAATAACGCCACCATTCGATCGCTCAGCGGATCAACACCATGAGTTTGATCAGACTTGTAGCTATTGCAAGGCCGACAAGCTAACCAGAGATTCGTTTCGTCATTGCTACCGCCCCTATTCTTGGGGATAATATGCTCAATTTCCAAAGTTCCCCAAACATACCTTTGTAGACTTTTGCAATAACCACAACGATCGCCAGCTTGCTCACGAATTCGCGCCTTAAGAGAGTCAGAAATATAATCACTCACGAATCGATCGGCTCCATCAAACCCCGCTTTACCGCTTCCACTAGGCCTGCTGTCTTGCGTAACCAACCTTCTTGGTAAACTTGCATCAGCATCGCGAGTTCTTCCGTATCACCCCCCAGCAGTTCATTCTCTCGTTGTTTAGCCAATAGATCTGACATTCGACTATCTTGTTGTTCTGGCATTTGTGAGTTGGCCACAATTAACAGATCGTCATTGGGGAGAATCTCGATCGCAGGCAAATCGTCAATATACGATTCCATGCGTGGCAAAGACGACAACATGGTGTCAGTAATAATGCTCTCAATATCCCGATTCGCAAGATGAGCAAAGCGTCTTGCTCGATCGTACAATTCATCCGGGAAATTAATCGTGACGGGTACAGGCATAATTGAGACCGCCGTAATCAACTACTTTCGCCATATTCTAGCGCATTAGCCCTTGCCCAAGCCACACAAGCGAAAGATCCAATCGACTGGCAAAACTACTTCAACCTCGCCCTATACCACCTTGCAGCCGGACAATGTGAAGAGAGTCAGAAACTGTACGATTCCCTTTCTGGGAGGCTTTACCAACGCGCCTCTGAAGCGTCTAGGGAAATGATTGAAATGGCAATTCGGGACTTGGAGGATTATTCGATCGTGTTTCCTGATTCGCTTCAAGCTCAAGAAATTTGCAGTCAGCTTTCTGCGCTGTTTTAGGGAGGAAGGGCGATGCTCTTTGAGCCAGCAAGCTGATCGTCCTTATGCAGGGAGATGTTCTAGCCAAATTGTAAGATCTGCGATCGTCTCAAAATCAAAGAGCGCTTCTCCTAAGGACTCTAGTTGTGCGATTGATAGCTGGTCCAGGGTGTCGATCAAAATCGGGGAAACTTCCCCAAATCGACGGATGAGTTGGCGAGAGATCAGCGATCGGGTTTTCAATAATCCTCCGCGTGCTTCTCCGCGTGCTTCAGCCATCCGTTCGATCGTCGTCACATACTTCATCTTTCTAGCCTCCTCAAAGTCTGCTAATTCTATCTGAAATACTTGCTCAATCTCCTCCGGCAGATACATCATCCAATCCAGAAAATTGTACAACTCCAGTATAAACTGTTCGTCATAGCCACGATCGTACAACATCGTCGTCAATCGAAATTTCCAAGTTTTTCGCTCCTCTGGTTCATGCTTCGTCTCCTGCGTCTTCAAATGCGCCATCACCACGATCGCAAACGGATTCTCACTCGTCTTTAATGCCGCCCAATTCGATCGATAATCTGACAGTTTCACGATCGGAAACTCAAACAGCACATTACAACCCCAAATCGAACTCTGATACGATCGCGGTCGCCAAGTCGAACTCTCATCCGCCAAAATTGCCAAACTCGCCACAGGACAGTCATACCGATCGCACAACCGATAGTTATAACTGAACATCCGTTTCCCAAAAATATCTTCTTTCTGACCCTGAACTTCAATGTGGCACATCACCAACAATGGATCACCATTCAATCGCCAAAGTTGAATTAACTTGTCTGCATAGCGTTTCTGAATTTCTCCATCTCTAACCACTTTTTGCAATTCTTTATCCATAAATACGAATCCGCGAGACCAATCAATATCGGCTGCAATCGCTGGAAAGAAAAACGGCGTTGCATAATTAGGGTATGCGTTAAGGTGAATTTTGATGGAATGTCCTGAATGTCAATCGAGTCATATCCGTAAAAACGGGACTAAAAAAGGTAAACAAAATCACCTATGTATGGATTGTCACCGTCAGTTTGTCAT
>JANXNM010000586.1 GCA_025354065.1 Synechococcales cyanobacterium 340R_concoct_173_sub
CTTTAGATTAAACGCAAGAGTTTAAAATCAATGCCAAGAATTAGCCAAGCTACTGCAAAAAAAAGAGGTTCAAAACCTGACTCAGATAAAGGGCCAAAACGCACAGAGGAAGAGGCGTTTCGCGATCGTGCGGAGATAGCACGACTTCGGCTAGACGGGCTTACTCAGGCTAAAATTGCAGCAGAAATATCTAAATTAAGAAGCTACACAATCAGAACTGCCACTGAATCGTCGGACCATCTATCGTCGAATTCGGTTAAAGTCGAATAACGTCAAATAACGTCAAATAACGTCAAATAACGTCAAATAACGTCAAATAACGTGGAATAACGTGGAATAACGTGGAATAACGTCAAAGGCTCACACGGAAAACCCCGATCGCCACTGAAGACGATCGGGGTTTTATTGGGACTTGAGCTTAAACCTCTCCTATGAACTCCGTAATTACGATCGCCATCTTCGATCGCTCGTGAGAACCTTTAACCTTCAAATCCTCATGATGCCGTCCCAAGACTCTGAATAAAAAGCCCTTAAATTCGATCGTATCTGGAGCAACTGGAGGGGTATGAAATCGAAAAATTCTTATCCCTTCGATCGCCTTGACGGTTCCTCTCGGTAGTGTCTCTTTTATGGATTCGGGCAGCTCTAATTTCACCGGGAATAGTGTCAGCTTTGCCGACGTTTTGACCACTGAGTAGCGTGAATCTTCGGCTAAATCTTTAAGGCTCGTCATGGCTTTTTTGGGATGTGTGGTGGGTGTGTTTTTGGTCAGCTAAGAACCCGGCTAAGAGTCAGCTAACTAATCGGCTAACCCGGCTAACTAATCGGCTAACCCATTGCCTAGGGCGTTAGCCGGGGTCTAGGGGACTGTTTAGCCGGGTTAGTTAGCGATTAGTTAGCCGGGTTTTAGGACGGCTTGACGGCTTGGTAAGAGTCACCAATCTGGACTAAGAAACCATTAGAGATTCCGAACGAAAGGACCGATCGAATCCCGTCTTTGTAGTTGGAATAGTTTGGAATTTTCGCCTGCAAAATCTCATCAGGAATCTTGCCGCTATTTCGCATTGCGTCGGATATTTGCTTAATAGTTCGCGGCTCTTTACTGCCCAAATAGTCCCAAATAGTCGCGACTAGTGGGAACTCATTTAGCCCGATCGGGCGATCGTCAATTGCCACGGTTTGCACTTCGACATCGATCGCATCAATTGCGTCGGGAAAAGCAGGCGATCCAACCTTTAAAGGCTCCCAGTTGACCTGCCCCTGAGAGAGCTTTTGAGTCTCCGACGATGACGACGGGAAAGACTGAAAGCTTGGCTTAACCACTTCGACGGCGGGCGATCGATTCCCAATCAAACTCAGCAAGTAATCCTCTGTCAACCATGAGGGCAGTTGACCATCTTCTTTCGTCCCATCTAACCAAGTCACGGTGAATTTCCCAGTAGGACGAATTTCTTCTAAGAGGTCAGCACCTTCGACCATTTCCCCGATCGTCTCTACCCTCACAGTTGAATTTAGGAAGATGGTGACAAGTCCAGTGGAACCGGGCAAAAATGCGGCGGTTTCTCCGTGAACAATGAATATCGGTAGAATTCCAAATTTCTTAGTTTCACGTAAGCAGCTTGTCATCACTGATTTGATTTTGTCAGGTTCACTTTTGCTCGACGGCGGGGGCATTACCTTGTCAAACAATCCGAACTCATCCCAAACATAAGTAAGATTTGACGTTTCACATTGTTCAACCCGCGCAGCCATTCCGTCCCATTGTTCTTCGATAGCGCGGTAGTCTCGTTTCCCTTTAGAGTCAATCCCAGCAACTTTAAAAGCGGCTGGGTAGGGGTTCCCAGGTTCGTAGTGAGGTGTGGCGGCGATCGTTCGATGACCGGGCAATAAAACCATTCTGAGCAAGCAAAGCCGTTTGACCAATGTAGTTTTCCCCGATCGCTGGACACCCACGGCGCGGATCGGATGAGACTTCACAAGCTTCAGAAGCAAGGGACAATCCTCTTTCAGTTTGGCGATCAACATCGATCGGATGTCTTGTGGGATAGGTAAAGGCGGTTGTAATGCAGTGGGAGCAGCTGCCGTCTTGGGCGCGTCCTGGTCATCAGGAATTTGAAAGGCTTGCTGTAACTGGTTTGGCGGTTGTGATGACTGAGCAGTTTGATTACTTCCCGAATCAATCCAAGTCGGTAAGGCTTGCCCCTCGATGTCACGTTTAAGGGTCGCATTCATCTTTCTAGATTCGTCTACCCTTGCCCATAGATAGGCTGATACATCATTTTCTGTGATTGGCTTGCCAGACTCGATCGCACCTTCGAGGGCACTAACTAGGCCGTCATATGCTCCGATGATTTCAATTACTGAGCATCCTTTCAAGTTGAGACTCCACAGGAACTCAGGCAATTGGGGCACTACATCTCGCAGTAGTTTGTATTCGGCATCTCGCTTTGGTTTCTCAGACCTTGAATCATTCCAAAACTTGAGGCTCAAACATCCGGCAAGAAACGGACCAACAGCAAGTGCTAGACCTGCTGTTGGTATTGACGTAGCCAGTAAGACAGCGGCCCCGATCGCTCCGAATCCTAGTTTGCTATTCCAAGATTCAGAGATCTCGGTGACGGCCCGCGCTTGCTTAACGTGTGGTCTAAGATTCTCGATCGCAGATTGCAATGAATAGCCTTGTTCTAATACAAGATGTCCTAATAAAGTTTCGTCACCATCGGCAAACGCTTTGTCAGCTTGCGATCGGTTGTAGTTGGTCAACTGTGGGTTTTTAGAAAAGTCAGCTAAATTCATAGGGATTCACACTCAAAATAAGGGTCTATGGTGATTCCCATAGACCCGGTTTACTTATTGGTTATTGATTGAGTAGTTCTTGCTCCATGGCCACTCGTTGTTGACGTTTCAGTTCGTTGTATTGGCGAGATTGCCTATGGGTCAATCGGTTTGTCTTCATCCATTCGGCGAAAATCATACAGGCTTCAAATCCGATAACCGCCTGTAGCACGTCAAACACGCCCTCAGGTCTAAGGGTCATTGCCCGTGAATCCCACATCTTGAACGCCATAGAAGCGGCAACAACGGCCATCAGATAACACATCAAACTGACGGTTTCCATCATTCTCTGACGCTTGCGATGGGCATCACGACCCCAATCTCTGGCCTCATTCAGTAATGTCGGATGGTTGTCTTTCACCGTTGGATCGATGAATTTTGTCAGTGCAAGTTTAAAGGTTAGGCGATCGGCAATATCGGGAAAATATTGGGCGATGCGAGGGAGTAGCTCTAGATATTGCTCAGCTAAGGCTACAGGGGCACCAATCCATATATTTCCACCCGTCAAGGCAGTCCACCCGATCGCAGATTTGTATAGACACCAACCCGCTCCCA
>JANXNM010000031.1 GCA_025354065.1 Synechococcales cyanobacterium 340R_concoct_173_sub
GACAGTACAATCATCAGCGCACCCAAGGGCAGCATCGCCGTCGCCGTAATTAATAATCCCTGACGAATTCGCTGTTTTAATTCACCCCAATGTTGCGGATCGGCCAGCTTTGAAAAAATTGGCAAAAATGGCACCAAAATCATACTGGACAAAATTCCCAACGGAGTCTGGACTAAGAGATTGGCATAGTCTAAGGCCGACACCGCTGCACTGGGATTTGGCAAATAAGACGTAAATTGCATATCCGTATAGACATTAATCTGTAACATTCCTGATGCAAACAACGCTGGACTCATGAGTCGAAGTACCTTTTTAACCCCCGGATTCTTCAGATCAAGCTGAAACTTAAATCCCCCGAGTCCTTGCTGCTGCTGCGCGATCGCCTGTGCCCCCCACTGCAACACCGTCCCGACGACGAAGGATCCCGCCAACACCATGCCAGCAAGTGCCCCATTTTCAGGACTGGTCAACCGACTGCCCAACATCGCCCACAGCCCCGCGACACCGCCCACCATCGCCACACTAGACAACAACGGACTAACAGAAGGCAACCAATAGACATCCGCTGCATTCAATGCCCCAAACCCAATCCCAATCATTCCCGCAAACCAAGCCGTCGGGGCCATAATCCGCAATTGTTGAATCGCCATCTCCCGAACTTCTCTGCCCTCTACCGTCTGAGCCAAGCCTGAAGCCATCAAGGTAATCAACTGAGGCGAAAAGACCACCATCATAACTGTCACCCCCAACATCACCAATCCCACCAGCGTCGAAATAGATTGAATGATAGTGGCCGATTCTTTATTATCTTTTTTGGCCAGCACGCTGACGAGAGAACTGTGAAAGGGTCCGTTAATTCCACCCAAAAGAATTAAAAATAAACTGGGAATAATGCTGGCGTACTGATATGCACCATAGGGTGCGCTGGTCCCGAACGCTGCGGCCAAAACGACCTGACGCATTAGCCCAAAGACTTTGCTGATGAGGGTTGCGATCGCGACAATGGAGGCAATATTGACGAGCGATCGTTTTTGGGGAGCGGGTTCGGTCACGGCAGTAGATTAGCGTAGAACAGTGTCTATTTAAGCACTGTCTGGCTCGTTACTGTTGTTCGCGATTTTAGAATTTATCAATAGTAAAGATCACGATTGATTAAATACGATTGTAAACACCGTTCCTTCGCCCAGTTCCGATCGCACGGTAATCGTCCCGCCCATGCCATCCACCAAAGTTTTCACAATCGCCAAGCCCAA
Organism: Synechococcales cyanobacterium 340R_concoct_173_sub; assembly: GCA_025354065.1. The sequence continues at coordinate 1,254 of JANXNM010000031.1, forward strand.
CCCATGCCCGCCCGTATCCCTTGCACGGGATTCATCAACCCGGTAAAAACGCTCAAAAATTCGGCTTTGGTCCTGAAGTGGAATGCCAACACCCCGATCGTAAACTTGAAGTTCTGCCTTTTGATTTACTCGATCGATTTTTAACGTCACGGGTTGATCCGCAGCGGAATATTTCACAGCATTATCAATCAGATTGATTAATATTTGTTTGAGCCGATCGCGATCGCAGATGGCAAATACTACCTCTGGCGCTTCAATATGAATTATCCGATTACTGAATTGTTCTGCCATTCCGGCCACTTCTGCAACCAATTCATTCAGATTTACCCGATCGCGCCGATAAATGGTGTGGCCACTATCTGCGCGGGCTAGATCAAGTAAATATTGAAGCAAACGCACCGTCCGATCGGCTTCAGATGCGGCGGTTTCTAATGCTTCCTTTTGGTAATCGTTGAGATTCGTACTACGACGCAACAAGCTTTGAATATAGCCAGACACAACCGTTAATGGAGTCCGTAATTCGTGGGAAACATTACTTACAAATTGTCGCTGTTGTTCCCAGGAGTCTGACAGACGCGACACCATCATATTGAAAGTTTGCGCAAGTTCTTTGACTTCACTCGGTGCATTACTCAGTTGCAACTTGGCTTGACTTAGATCTTCAGCGGAGATGGCTCCAGCAATTTTGTTCATTTCTTGTAAGGGTTGCAGCGATCGTTTGATTCTTAAAGCGACCATAATAATCATTGCGATCGTAGCTAAGATACAAACTGCAGCTAAACTTTGAATTGCATTGATCAATTGACGTTCTTCATCCGTGACATCCTTCGCCATGTACACTTTGCCCAAGAGATTTCCCTTCACCCACAGATCGTCTTGATGCAGGACTAGAAATCGATCGCGTAGTTGATAGACCATGGGCTGAAGCGGCATTTCAGCCAATTTTATCAATTCATCATCCGCCATAAAGGATGCATTTGCACCATTGGACTGCGCCAGAAGTTGTTTGCTATCCGCACTTTTCACCCAAATTACTAAATTGGGAACCGATACATTGTCAATAGTCTTTTGTAAACCAACATTCAGCGGAAGCATATCACTGTAAAGTTCGACATCGCGGGGAAAACGAGTGGCGATATATTTTACATTTTGAGTGTGGGTAGTGATGAGAATATCCTGCATTTTCCAGCTTGTCCAAGCCGCAACACTACTCAAACTTAACACCGAAAGCATAGCAATTTCTAGGGTCAATCGGAACTGAAGCGAAGAGCGATCGATCGCCCGTAATTTAAATCTTTGAACTATCCCCCCAAACATTCATCTACTCCCGGACAACATAGCCAACATCGCGAATGGTATGAACTAACCGCTTTTCTTTTTGGTCTTCTAGCTTCAATCGCAAGTAGCGCACATAGACCTCAATAATATTTGAATCGCCCATAAAGTCATAGCCCCAAACCTGCTCTAAGATTTGATCTCGCGTAAAAACTTGGCGCGGATGACTTAATAGATATTCCAGTAAATCAAACTCTTTGACCGTGAGATCGATCGATCGCGTGCCCCGAAACACTTGCCGCGTCAACCGATTGAGTTTCAGATCTTCAAACTCCAAAACATTAGAATCTTGATTTTGAGTTTTTAAACGCAAATGGGCACGAATTCGGGCCAGTAGTTCTTCAATGCTAAAGGGTTTGACCACATAATCGTTGGCTCCAGCATCAAGACCTGCAACCCGATCGGCAATCTCATCCCTAGCCGTCAGAAAAATAATTGGAACTTTACTTCCCGTACTCCGCAATCGCCGACAGATTTCCACACCACTCATTCCCGGCAACATCCAATCCAGCAAAATCATATCAGGATTGGATTCACGGGCAATCGTTAAGGCATTGAGTCCATCATGGGCGACAGTAATTGCATAGCCTTCAGCGCTCAGTTCTAGTTCAATAAAGCGAGCGAGTTTGACTTCATCTTCAACGATTAAGATGTGAGCAGTCGTCATACAAGTCTCACAGAAATCTAGCGCACTGGGTGTAAACACCATAATACCCTAACTGCTCGCCGCGAATTTCAAAGATACGCCATTCATACAATAGCGAAGTCCTGTGGGCTTCGGACCATCCTCAAATACATGCCCCAAATGCCCGCCACAACGCCGACAATGGATCTCTTTGCGCAGACCATCCTGCCGACTCTCCACAGCCGCTTCGATCGGCATATAAAAACTTGGCCACCCAGTTCCACTTTCGTATTTGGTATTGGCATTAAACAGAGGCAAATCACACCCAGAACAGCTAAAGGTTCCCGGACGATGTTCTTTCAAAAGCGGACTAGTCCCCGCCCGTTCTGTTCCTTCTAGGCGCAAGACTTTAAATTGTTGAGGTGTCAGAACTCTCCGCCATTCCTCTTCCGTTTTGGTAACTTCAAACTTAGTTTCAGCGATCGCCAATTCTTGTTCATTGTGTCCTAGTAAATATTGGGATAACCAGGCAGCCCCGATCGCGCCACCACCCGCCAAAAGAAAATATCGTTTTTTCATGGTTGTTCTCCAGTGTTCTCCAGTTAAATTGAGGGCTTATTGATAAAATTCAGGGAACTGCTTACGCAATTGTTCTAGCTTTGGCAAATCATGCTGCACAATATATGGATAGGTTGGATTACGAGCTAGGAAGTCCTGATGCTCGGGTTCTGCGGCATAGAAGGACTCCAGAGAACCCACTTGAGTGGCGATCGGTTTGGGAAATACCTTGGATTGATTAAGTTGAGCAATGTAGCTGGCAGCAACCTGGCGCTGTTCATCATTGGTGACGAAAATAGCCGATCGGTATTGTGAGCCTTTATCAGGACCTTGGCGGTTCACCTGTGTCGGATCATGAGCGACTGAGAAATAAATCTTGAGCAGTTGACCATAGGAAATCTGCATCGGATCGTAGGTGATTTGAACCGATTCAGCATGACCTGTTTGTCCCGAACTGACACGATAGTAATTCGCCGTTTTTGCATCCCCACCAGAATAGCCAGACACCACATCTGACACCCCTTTTACATGCTCAAAAACTGCTTCTACACCCCAAAAACAACCGCCTGCAAAAATCGCAGTTTGCTTTCCATTTGCCGTTGCCTGGGATATGTCAACCGCAGGAGTAGGAATACTACTAGAAATAGCATTGCGATTCATAGAGAAAGCGATCAAAGCAACGATCGGCAAACTAAAAAAGACATAACGCAAAGACTTAAATCGATCGTTCAACATCACCGGAATCTCCTATATTTATCAATGATAACTGAATCGTACAAGGCTTTTGATTGCACTTTTGTTTATCTAGTTGTTGAATGTATGATTTTTGCCAGTGCAATGGAATTTCCAGTAGAGATAGAGATCCAGTATAGCCCTGAATAATGAAAATAAAAAGTGCAATACAGTTCAAAATGATGTGGATATTACGCCAACGATTTGTTCTATCTTTGTAAATCTCTTGCAAGATCGCCATCGAAAAAATCATCAGGAGTGCCGCAGTAATCCCATAGTAGTAATGGGAAAGATACCAATGATCAGCATTTCGATAAACACCCTCTTGATTCCCCAGAATCACTAAGCTCATTCCCGATAATGTTGCAAAAACTCCGCGCCAGAGTCGATCGGTTGCTCGACATAATAGCGTCAAAGACCCGATCGCCACTAGAAATGTAATGCCAATCAGTAAGACTTTAAGGGGTTCTTTTTCCCAGATATTCTTAGTCAGAATAGTTCCAAAAACATCATTTCCCAATGCTATTAGAACAATCCCCACCACCGAAATCGTCAACCACCGACCGAGTTGTACATGTTCCTGACCGACAACCGGAGAAATTTTGCTTTTCTCACCACTTTTCGTTTGTAGACGACGTTGACGGGTTTGGAATGCCCGATTGACTACAATACCGATCAACGGGAACACCACCACGATCGCCATCACTGGGTGCAACAGCAAAATCGCATCACTGAATTCCATACAATACCTCTATTCAATCAGACTAATTAGTTCAACAGATCTCGATCCCCCTAAATCTCCCTTATCAAGGGGGATTTTGAATGCTGAGTGTTAATCTTTGATTCTTGCTTTTTCCAGTCCCCCCTTATTAAGGATTAAGGGGACTAGAGGGATCGAATCTATTTAACTTCGTTAGGCATAAATCTTGCAACTTTTCCGCTTTTTACAGCAACCACAACATCAAAAGTGGAGCAATAGGAAAAGGTGACATTATTGGATTTGTTATAAAGATTAACAACCATTCCTGCTCCACCGGGTTGAATTCCGATCGGCTCCAAATCCCCATAGAAGAACCGACGTAATTGATCGCCACTGCCAATTTGACCTTTGTTTTTAGCAATCATGTCCACTTTTTCTTGGACAGTCGGTCCGGCGGGTTTTGCTTCTGCGGCTTGGACGGGACTCCCGATCGTCGAATTCAGCAGATTTAACGAGGCATCCCCCACTGTAACCAAACCGATCATTGCGATGCCTGTCATTAAAGTGGCTAATTTCATGGGATAACTCCTAAAAGAATTCGGTGAACTGTGTTTCAAGTGAAGCGCTGCGGCTCACTGATATCAGAATCGCAGGATGACCTGAATCTCTTCTGAGCTAGTCCCTTAGATTTCCTGAAATTTTCCTGAAGATTTTTTTAGGAGAAACTCAGCAATTTCTCAGTTAACCACAGACCTTGCAGCAAAAGATGATGGGAGCTTTCTATCTTCTCTTTGAGCGGGTTGGGAGCGTAATAATGAGGTCTGTACCGACTCGTAGATGAGATTTACATTCGAGATTACCCTCATGTCCTGCCACAATGGTTTGATGGGCAATCGCAAGCCCTAATCCCTTCCCCTGTCCAACATCTTTGGTGGTGAAAAATGGATCAAAGGCGCGTTGTTGTACATCGGCAGTCATACCGATTCCAGTATCTGAAATAGTAATTTGTAGTAGATTCGCGACCGCGCAAGTTGTAATCGTCAGCATCAACGGAGAATCATGGTCATCACTTTGTCCACTGCGAAGTTCTAGTGCATCGATCGCATTTTTGAGTAATTCAAAAAAAACTTGATTGATTTGGGCCGGATAACACAGTACATCCGAGATCTGGCCATAGTGTTTGATGACCTGAATTTCTGGATGCATAAGCAATCGATGTTGTAGCAACGCTAAAGTACTCTCAAGGCCATCATGCAGATTGACCCGCTTTTGTTCTGCTTCATCTAGACGAGAGAAGTTTCGGAAAGACAAAACAATCTCACGAATTCGGTCCGACCCATTGCGCATTGAGGATAATAAATTTGGCAGATCTGTTTGAATGAATTCTAAATCGATATCAGCTAATGTCTCCTCTAAAGCAGACGGATCGGGGGTTTCTTGCTGATAGATCTGGATTAAACTCATCAAATCTTGAGCATGAGTTTCAACGTGGTGCAGATTCCCATGGATAAAGTTAATGGGGTTATTAATCTCATGGGCAATTCCGGCAACCAATTGTCCCAAAGATGCCATTTTTTCCGTTTGAATCAGTCGCACTTGAGTGGAATTCAAAGTGATGAGGGTTTGGTTTAACTGCTCGGAAGATTCACGCAGGGCTGCTTCAGAGACTTTGCGATCGTGAATTGCCTGCAAAATATTTCCTACCATTTGGTGAAAGGCTGAAATCACCTCTCCCAATTCATCTTGAAGGACGTAGCTGGTGGATGTAAAGTCACTTACCGATTGATCTTGAGCAATTTCCTTGCCAGACCGTAGTAAATCATCTCGTAATAGTAGAATCGGTTGCACAACAGTAGAAGCAATCACAACGCTGAGTGTTGCAGTGACGACAATTGAAATAATCACGACTAATCCACTAATGCGCCAAATGAATGCAGTTACATCTTGGGTAATTTGTTCAGTTGGATGCCGTAGCACCAGAAGATACGGACTGCCATTGACTTGAATAGGATAAACCACTTCAAATCGCTGCTGACTCCAATTTTTTTTACGCTTAGTTCCCGACTGAATTTCTGATAACCCCAGTTCCGGGTGCTCTCCGATGGTTTGTCCCGTTTTTGAATTGAGATTCCAAAGTTCTGCCCCACTGATCATTTTGCGTTGTTTTAACTGTGCTAGATCCTCCAGCAGGGTCCGATCGTCTTGTCTGCTCCTGACTGCCAAGATACTAACAATGTCTTTAGATGTAATTTCAACTTGGTGGAGTAGCTCATCTCTACGACGAATAACCGAAGGTAACAAAATTAAGGTTTCAATCCCTAGGATGCTGATAAAAGCCCACATCAAAATACGGCGTGGCAAACGAGCGGTAAAAAGCTGGAAAATCGCTTGGGCTTTTAACATGACAATCTGACTAACATGGCGACTAGTTGAGCTTAACAGTTCTCATAGTTAGATTGCCCTCAATTGCCCTCAATCACCCTCACCATATCATCACGGATAAGAATCGCATGATGATCTGAATCCCTGCTGAGATACGTGCCTAGATTTTCTGAAGATTTTTTTAGGGGAAACTCAGCCATTTCTCAGTTAGTCACCCTAGATTTGAGGCATGACTATTTGTATGTTCTACTCTAGATATATCTGCCTACATCAACAATACTATGGAACGACTTTCCAATCCATTTCTTCGATCGATATTGCAATCAGAACACATTTACCTTTGGATTGCCACATTTGTCTTTGCTACATCCAGCGCATTGACGCGTAAATTAAATCTCATTGGTCATGATCATTTGATTGATGGTCGAAACCCGATTTCTTTGTGCAATATTCTTTTTGTTGGTAATCTATTTGCATTGATCGTAATGATCTCGCTATTTTCTAAGGATTGGAAATGGGGGAAAATTAAAAAAATTCGATCTCGTGATTGGTTAAGCTTAAGTTTAATTGGGTTAATCTCAGGAGCATTAGTTCCTGCGTTGGTTTTCACAGCACTCGATCAAACTAGTGTTACTAATGTTGTCATCATTAGCAGGTTAGAAGTTCCAATCAGTCTTGTCTTTAGTATCTTCATATTGGGAATTCAAATCAATCGCAATACACTTTTTGGCGCGATCGCATCCTTAATAGGTGTGGCCATTACGGCTTGGCTCTCTCCCCATACCGTAGCAGCTATGATGTCACCCGCATCATTTGGGATGGGACAGGGCGAAGTTCTGGTGGGGATTTCAGCGATTCTTTTAGCGATCGCGAATCTGCTCACTAAAATTTATCTAAAAACAGTGCCCTTAGGAATTTTTTCAGTCATGCGAACTGCGATTGGGACGATCGTATTTTTTATCCTTGCACAAGTTCTCTATGGACCCCATCACTTTATGGATATATTCTCACCGTTCTTGTGGGGATGGGTGATGATTTATAGTTTAGTGATTGTGGTTATTGGGCAGCTTTGTTGGTTTAATGCACAGAAAAAATCAACGTTTGCAGAATTGACTTTAGCAACTGCCATACAACCTATGATTGCTATTTTAATGGCATTCATCATTCTGGGTGAATTCCCTAAGATTCCACAACTTATTGGTGGCAGTATCTTACTGGTGGGGATTGCCTTGAGTGCGATCGGGACATTGCGAGATAAACAAAAAGGTGCAAGTATATCCAGATTTCCACGAGTTAAAGCTGCTAATTTGTTGCCTATGGAGTCTGATTTTCGGGGAATATAATCTATGTAATCTTCAATATCGAATGGGACGAATTCTCGAAGTAATTTAGTAGTAGCCTTATGTAAATGATTGTCACTATTTCAAACTATCCACGACTACCTATCTCCGAAATGCAAGCAATCACGATTCCCATAATTGACCCAATCAAAACCTGAAATGGAGTATGGCCGAGTAATTCTTTTAAATGAATTTCAGTTAAATGATGATCGCCTGTAAACAACTCATCGATCATTTGATTCAGAATCTTCGCTTGCTTGCCTGCCGCTTGCCTGACGCCCGCCGCATCATACATCACAATGATCGCAAATACAGTGGCGATCGCAAACTCCCCACTCTCCAATCCCTTACGCAATCCAATATCTGTCGCCAATGACGTTACTAAAGCCGAATGAGAACTCGGCATTCCACCACTTTCAAAAATGACGCGAAAGTTTAATTTGCCATGATAGATGAGTTCCACAACCACCTTACTGAGTTGCGCAAGAACACAGGAAAGAAGGGAAACAATGAGAACGTGATTGTTCAGGACAGAGGCAAAAGATTGCATTGAATTGGGTTTCGCTTGGGTAAATGTTAAAGCTAGTTCTTTCGGGCGGTGATGTAGTCTGCGATCGCCATTAACGGTAAGGCTTTTTCACCAAATCCCGAGACTTCGGCTTTCGCTTGATTAACTAACGCTTGAGCTTGACGTTTAGATTCCTCTAGTCCCCAAAGTTTAGGATAGGTCGCTTTTTCGGCGGTCAGATCTTTGCCAGCCGATTTGCCTAGTTCCTCACTGGTGGCCGTAATGTCTAGAATGTCATCCACAATCTGAAACGCGAGACCAATGTTTTTTGCATAACGCAAGAGTTTTGAACGATCGTTCTCACTGGCCCCGCCCACGATCGCCCCTGTCAACACTGCTGCTTCAAGCAATGCTGAGGTTTTATGATTGTGAATAAACGTCAGGGTTTCGATTGGAATATTCGGATTTCCCTCAGACTCAATGTCCACAACCTGGCCGCTAACCAAATCACCCATAGCTCGCCCCAGCCGCGAAATTATTTCTAAAATCCGATCGATCGGCACATTCCGCGTTTCCCTCGCCACATATTCAAACGAATAGGCCAACAGCCCATCCCCCGCCAAAATCGCCACCGCATCACCGTAAACCTTGTGATTGGTAGGATTCCCACGCCGAAAGTCATCATTGTCCATGGACGGCAAGTCATCATGAATCAACGACATCGTGTGAATCATTTCCAGCGCACAGGCCGTGGGCATAGCTTGGTCTATGGTTGCCCCGACCAGTTCTGCGGTGGCAAGACACAAAATCGGGCGAAGTCGTTTTCCTCCCGCCAACAGAGAATAGCGCATTGACTCAAAAACGGTCTCAGGATACTGCATAGGGAGGGCAGTGTTCAGGGCAGCCTCGACCAATTGTTGCTTTTGTGTCAGATATGACTTGAGGTCAAATCCCGTCAAAATTATTTTTTCGCTCGTTGCTACCATTTCAGCCTTCTCCCTTGAGTCCCCAGTCTTAAGATAATAAAAGAAACGTGATCACTTAATTCATGATCAATTGCTACAACTACGATACGAATCGTTTTTTATAGCTTTCCACCGTATTGCACAGCAGCATGGCAACCGTCATTTGCCCGACTCCGCCGGGAACAGGAGTGATATAACTAGCAATCTCCTTCACGGCTTCAAAATCCACGTCACCTACCAGTCTGCTCTTTCCGTCGGCTAGAGTAATCCTGTTCATGCCAACATCAATCACCACGGCTCCCGGTTTTACCATATTGGCTGTGACCAAATTGACCTTCCCAACCGCCGCCACCAAAATATCCGCCTCGCGCGCAATATCCGCCAAACCTTCCGATCGGGAATGGGCAATCGTAACGGTTGCATTTTTTTCTAGTAACATTAGCATTTGCGGCTTACCCACTAAGATACTGCGACCAATGACCACTGCTTTTTTGCCCGCGATCGCAATATCGTAGGCTTCGAGCATTTTCATCACCCCCGCTGGAGTACAGCTCCGCAAGCCCTCATCACCGCGCACCAAACGACCTAAGTTATCAGGGTGGAGACCATCGGCATCTTTGCGAGGATCGATCGCCCACAGCAACGCCGTCGAGTCCAGATGATCCGGGAGGGGCAATTGCACCAAAATCCCATCAACCCGATCGTCCTGATTCAAGGCTTCAATCGTTTGGATCAGAGTCTTTTGACTTGTATTCGTAGGAAAATGCTTACCAAACGAGACCATGCCGACCTTGCCGCAAGCTTTTTCTTTATTGCCGACATACGCAGCACTAGCTGGATTATCGCCCACCATCAGAACCGCCAAACCGGGCGATCGACCATTTTTAACCGTGAGAAGTTGAATTTCGGTAGCCATCTCGGTATAAATCTTGGCCGAGAGAGCTTTTCCGTCAAGCAGTTGGGCAGTCATGGGACACACGCTTTTGGGATAGACAAATTATAGTCTCTCAGATCCAGTCTGCTGCGATCGTAAATCCCAAAAGAAATTTAAATTATCTGGTGTAAAAAATTAGATTTGCGCGCTAAAGTCTGCTTCTTATCTGAGAGAATAAATTTCTTAGACTTAAATTTTTCACTGCATTAAATACCTAGATGGTTCGGGACGCTATGGCTTTGTTCAATCCTAAGTTGAGTAATAAATTCTCAAATACGTTGATGAATATAACGGTGATATTAGGAACGATCGCTCTAAGCAGTTGCACTCCCACGGTTTCCACATCGACTATTCAGATGCAGCTTCCAGGCCAAACCGTGCAAGTAAAGGGGAAAGTCATCACCGTTGCGCCCATGATCAATCAGGTGGCCTACGAAGTTCAGGATAGCGATGGATCGATTTGGGTGATGAGTCAAAAACAGCCCCCCAGACTAGACACCGAAATCAGCACGATCGGCAAAGTGAAATTTGAATCCATCCAAGTAGAAGGTCAAGAAATCGCAGAGCGCTACATCTTGGAGAATTAGGGTGCAGAATTGGGTTAGTCCTTGCAGCCCAAACTCTCACGACTATCCGCGCCCGTCGTGGGGTTGGTGCCGGATGCAACTTTGCACAAAAGGCTAACGGTGAACCGATCGATCAGCGCATCGGTAAAATCCACATTAGTAATATCCGTTTCCTGAATCACGGTGCTGGTCAACGTCGCGCCCGTGAGATTGGCATTGCGGAGATTCGCTTTATACAGCGTGACCCGATCGATCAACGCATCCGTCAAGTCCGTTTCGCTCAAGTTTGCGCCGTAGAGATTCGCTTTCGTAAACATCGCGCCCTTCAGGTTGGCCCCTTGCAAATTGGCCTCACGCATTTCCGCCGCGACAAATACCCCGCCATTTAAGTCTTCACCCGCAAAATTACGTCCGGTGAGGTCCGTATTTGTGTAGTTGATGGTATTACTTTGCGCTGCGGCACTTGGGACAAAAGAGAGCAATCCCAACCCAATCATAAAACTCATGCAACAGCCCCATAGCCCGGTCAAAATGCTGCTCCCCGATGCTCTTCGATCGGTCTTAGACCATCCTAAATTCTGCATCATTTGCACCGATCTGATAAAAAGTTGCATGGATAATGCCTATGTTTTTTGCCTCCTCATTGTATCAATTTGTGCATCAATTTATGATCTTTAAAATAGAGTTAGGATCTTCAAAATAGAACCAATTAAAGTAACTCTCCCATTTGGTTGATCGAATCCTAATCTCAACCATCTCCTCTAAAAGTCTTCTAAAACCGATCGATAGTTATCTCTAAAGTTGTTTCTAAAATATTACTTTAGAAATAGAACTGAATAATTTTTAACAAACTAAATACAAATTTAAACTCACTTAAACGCAGACGTAGACTCAATTAGAGGCCGTTATTTGTATCAATATTACTAAAATATATATTCCTATTTATATGATTTTCAAGTATAATTGAATTTACGTTTACTGCGAACCTTTTCAACCTTGTAAGGGATTGCAATAGACTGACTTTACATTTACTGTTCCGGAAATTGAAAGTGTAGGATAATCTAATTCTCATCTTTTAATCTAATCTGTCTTTTATCACATCCAAATCAAACTTAATTTGAAATTCATCGAACCCAGTCAAGGTTGAATCTATAGCTTTCATGGGGTTCATTCATTAACCTGATTTCGTGATTATTTTTGTCATGCCCGGTAGTTAGAGTCAGAAATCTCGATCTAAGTTGAGCCAATACAGCTTGTTGAATAGTGTTAATAACACGTCACTGTTCATAGAATCCTACTTAGCTATAATTCTAAGATTCGATATGATTTTAGAATTTGAAACTATTAAATTCCCTCCTTGGAAAATTAAATTCCCTCCTTGGAAACATAGATGGTTTCGATCGTTTAAATTTCCTACATTTTCGATTTTGCCAGAGCGACGCAGTGTCTAGTCACTACACTCAGGAGGTTTTAACATGAAGATTGCCCAGATTGCTCCCCTTTGGGAATGTGTTCCACCCCCAGCCTACGGTGGCATTGAACTTGTGGTTTCGCTCTTGACTGATGAGCTAGTACGGCGAGGTCATGAAGTGACATTGTTTGCCTCTGGTGATTCCAC
>JANXNM010000037.1 GCA_025354065.1 Synechococcales cyanobacterium 340R_concoct_173_sub
ATGGAAGCTCAATTAATTACACTTCTTGGGGCATTGATAAATCCTGGAGAAAAATGGCTAATGGAAAGTCTCACAGAGGGATTTAGTATTGCCAAAAGCCTTGAAATGATTAAAAAACTATCGTATGTTCGCATTGAACTGTACGATGAGCTTAATGCTATTGTGGAAACTGCTGATAGAATCAGAAAAAATAGAAATGACTATATTCATGGAATTTGAGAAATCAAGCTTGATTCATCTGATAATGTGATTGCTAAATGCAATCAAAAACCCAAGCCAAAACACAAGAAAAATAAAACCCTGCATGGGCACACTGAGTATGTATACATACGTCCTATTAGAAGCACTACAGTCACATTGGATGACTTAGTGCAAACAGCCAAGGAACTAGAAAATATTACGAAAAAAATTGAAGAACTCCTTCAGAGAATTGAGAAGGATCCAGACATCTTTTCTTAAATCTTCTTCGATAACTGGCAGTCTAACCTCCACCTCCTCGATCGCCGAAAACGTGCAGACCTTATGAGCGATCGGTTGGCGTTCTATCCCGCCATTTTGCACCTCGGCGGAGAAGACGCGGGACGCGGGATGGTGGAAGAGATGGGGAGGATATGTAAACAGTGGAAGTGAGAATTAAGACGGAAGAGAAAAGAAGTTAGAATAGAAAGGCTCTGATATCAACTCATGGACGATCGCGTGAAAATGGCAGCTTGATGATCATTACCGTTTATGCACTTACCGAAAACCTATGATTTGTGAATTTTGCAACGGACAAACCCGATCGAAATCTGTCCAACGACAACACTGGAAAGGAGGCAAACTTTACATCATCGAAAATGCAACTGCTGAGGTTTGCAGTGAGTGTGGCGAACGCTATTTTTACGCCACCATCCTTGACGCAATCGATCGTCTCCTCGAAGTCGAACATCCCATCAAACAACAATTTCCGTCAAGATTGTAGAATTCCCGTCGATCGCCCGAGCCAGTTGATTTAACGTTGAGGTAGTGACCATGACATAAAGAGACTCTCCTCCACGAACTCGAAACCGCTGATGACCTGTTGCTTGAAGATCTTCTCTAGGTGATTCGTTGGCACCGCCTCTCGGGACGAGAATCGCGCAAAAAACACATCTCCTTCGATCGCCTCAAGAAACCATGCCCACTTGTAATCGATCGCACCACTGCTGTGCCATCTGAGCTAAAACCAATCGATCCGCTTCATTCGTCCATACTCTTTCCCAATCCAGCTTCCAATCACTCAACTGACGCTGAAGATCCACCAACTCCATTGCAATCTCAATATCCAATGCCAAATCGATCGTCGGTACCGTCCATTCAATAAAAAACTGACTTTCTCTCACCAAATGCCGAGCCACAGAACTCTCTTCAACATTACTCGCTAATGTTTGAATTCTAGCTAAATTTAACGTAATGCTCTCTAACTGAGACGTGCGATCGGACTGAAGATAACGAGTCTTCAAACTATCCCAATTCATTGCCATCGCACACCTCCCAACCGTGGATAAACAATTTCATCAATTTTCGATCGAAGTACCGGATTTTGGATCACCATCGACCGATTATTCGCACTCACCCGAATATTAATAATCGACTCATACCCAATCGTCTGATTAAACGGGTACCAATCTACACCCCACAAATCAAATTGATGACTTCCCTCATGCAATAAAACTCTTTCACAGTCCGCATGTAGTTCCCCGCCTCCCGCGAGTATTTTACGCTGAATATCCACTACAAACTTAACATAGATTCCTAAAGCTTCCAGCATCGCTATCATCTGGTCTGGGGTAGCGCGATCGTGGAGAATCTGAATCATAAGAACTTCATCTAGCAACGTGTTTCAGTTTAATCGAATCTATGATGATTTGCGATTGCCCCTTACCATTGGGCAGGCTTCACCTTGATAGGCCAATAACTAGGAGTGTATTCAACGACGAAATCGACTTAGAGGGGCTGAAATTCCTCAAGTACTACCTTGATTGTATTCCAAAACCCGAACTCCAAACCCTTTAGAATCATATTCTCGACTGGAAGCTTATGCATTTCCGTCGCCAATATCAAACCCAACAAAAAGCAAAGTTAGCTATTCTCACCGCCCAATCCCAAAATGAATTAAATAGTTTGGGTACGATCGCTGATAGCTATTACAATTAGTTGCGTTCGGAGTAGCTTTATTGCTCTCAAAGAAGTCCGAAAACTATTCTAAGTTAGTCCCGATCGTCACTCCAAGACAAACTATTATAAAACTTCTGCAAGAACGATCGTGCCTGTGAGTGGTGCAGGAAGATCTATTGTTTGATGAATTCGATACACTTGTTTGAAACCATATTCAAATTCATACCTAGAATTTTGAAATGGGCTTTGATACACTTCCAATTGCTGATCTAAAACATTAAAGATCCCCGACATCTAATCATCACTCCAATCCCCTGGCAATGCATCCTCACGAGTTTCAACATCAGACTTCGCACTAATCAGCGCGATCGCAATGGCATCCACTACCCGCGACACCGGAATGATTTCTAAAAGCTTACTTGTGTAAACACAGCCCTTCGGCACGATCGCCCGTTTGAATCCTAATTTCTCCGCTTCTTTTAAACGCAATTCCATTTGAGAAACCGATCGCACTTGGCCGCCTAAGCCTACTTCCCCAATTAATACCGTTTGCGGATCAACGGTCCGATCGCGAAAACTAGCCGCCACCGCGATCGCAATTCCTAAATCTGCCGCAGGTTCTCCCACACTTAGCCCGCCGGATGAGGCAACATAAGTATCCAGTTTAGATAATGGAATACCAACTCGTTTTTCCAGAACAGCTAGAATTTGTAGCAATCGATTGTATTCAATTCCTGTGGTCGATCGGCGCGGTGATGAATAACTCGTTGGACTAACCAAGGCTTGGAGTTCAACCACAATAGGGCGAGTTCCCTCACAAGCAACAATAGTGGCGGTTCCAGAAGAGGGTTCTTCGCGATTGCCGAGAAACAATGCGGATGGATTTAGAATCTCTTCTAATCCTTGATCCACCATTTCAAATACACCG
>JANXNM010000106.1 GCA_025354065.1 Synechococcales cyanobacterium 340R_concoct_173_sub
GACTGTCTTAAAACCTTACCCAAAACCGATCGAAGCTTACGCCATAGGTAGGAGACCAATCCCTTTGAGGCTTTCTCAAATTTGTAATAGAACAAAATATCAACGACATCTTCAAGTGTTAAAGGCCGGAGATAGTTCACCACCCGATCGACCACCCGATCGAAATCTGCTAAATACTTTTTCAATCCTAGCTTTTCAGGAATTGTCCAAGATTTCAAAAAAACCTGATGCATTTCCTGTTGGTAGCCATCAAAATTCTGTACTGTTCCTTTCAAATATCGATCGATATACTTCACCGAAATCTCGCTACTTTGCATCGCATGACGAATTCCCTCGCCGCTCAAGAAATTAATCGTCGAAGCTGCATCACCAATGGCAATCACGGAACTATCAACTTACTTATCTTGCAGCCTCTGATTAGGATGTCAAATGGGTTCTACAACAAGAATTACTGACATTTACATGGCTCTAATTTGCTTCATCTGTCCCTGAAAGGTCAATCGTATTAACTTTTTTATCCAACCATCCTGACTCAATTGGTTACAGAATCTAGGCGATGCCATCATACGACTCAACAGCTCACTGATTTGAAACTCAGTGTTGAAAGTTTTACTAATCGCCCGATCATAGGCTTTGAGTTGGTCTCGTTTATAGGACTTGGCTTGGAAGGCTTTGGAGATTGTCTGAGCCGCCAGCAAAGCGGAGGTCATGGCATTGCCAGTACCAAACCCCGTAAAAGGATTACATAAGCCCGCCGCATCCCCAAGAAGCAGGTAGCCATTTCCTACAGGGGAGACATATCCAGAGCGCCGAGTCACTCCTGGCCATGGTTTTAGGGGCTGAACCCACTCCATTTCTTCAAAGCGAGATCTTAGTGTGGGATGGGTAGTGATTATTTTTTCAAATAATTCTGTCAGCGTCCATGGGGATTGGGCCATAGCAGTGCGGAGTTTGCCAACTCCCACATTAACCGTGCCGTCGGACATGGGCGCTAGGAAGAAAAATCCAGGAGCACTGTCGGTTAAAAAGTGCGCTTCAATTGAACCTATTGGTGACGAATTTATGCCTTTTACGCCTTGGCAATAGCCTTGCACTGATTCATAGATATGGCTTGCGGGAACCTTTAATTTCAATAACTGAACCACCGTGGATTCAGATCCATCCGCCGCTACTAATAATTTGGTGTTAATAATTTGCCTATTTTCTCCTTCACCAATGATCACATCCCAACCGCGATCGGTAGCCGTTAGTTCCATCACCTTGCTATTCCAAAAGGTCTGAGTGTAATTAGGATCTAGACGACTGATCAAGAAGTTATCAAAATAGGTTCTATTTACTGTAAAAAATGGCGCTCGCCCCTGACTCTGAGGGGCGTTAGGGAAATTAATGGTGAAGGAACGATCATTGGGTGTAAAAATCTGGGCTTGATTGCAGGCTAAAACCTGATCCGAGGTAGCCAATAACTCCGCAAGCCATTCAGGATTAAGGGCATTCAGGCTTTCCATAACCTTGATGCCATAGACATTGCCATCCACCTTGGGGCGAGGAAATTGGGCTTGATCTACTAAGATGTGAGGAATTTTGGACTGGGATAGGGCTAGAGCTAAGGTGGCTCCCGCAGGACCAGCGCCTACAATTAAAACTTCAGTACTCTGATTCATAGATATTCACCTAAAGGTATAAGTTGTAACTATTCGACTATAAAGGTTGGACATATTCCTGTCAAAGATAGTCATGAGTATTCAGCAGTTCCAAATTCAAAACCATAACAAACCATACATAGTGTTGACATAAAATTAACGTGAATCTGGAAGCACAGGAGTACTATCAAGCATAAAGTCGATTAAATGTTTCCAATTCTCAAAGAGGAAGTATTTAGTAAGAGAGAGAATATTTTGAAAGAATCCTCTACGAGTACCACGCTTACGACGAATCTCTTGATAACTGGAATCTATCAACTGTAAAACCGTGTGAAATAGAAAAGCTAACAAGTTAAGAGGTAGAAGAGTCGAAGACAAATGTTTTTGTCCATGTCCAAAGTTGTGTTCCAAGTTGTAGCCCTTGGTTTTTAGCACGTTGTGATTCTCATTTTCGGTCTTCCACCGACATCTACCCGCTTCAACTATTTCAGCGACTTTGTCGATATCAATGCTACTTTTTGAATTTGAGACGATCGCCATGTTCCAATTTGGTTTAACGTTAAAATCTTTATAGCGCTCTATGAGCAACACACGCTGTCCCAATTGCGACAGCTTCCGCGCACAATGCCCGCCCGCTGGCCCCGCACCCACAACCACAACATCAAAAAATCATATGCCGCTTCCATACTCGTCACTCTGAATTGCCCTTAGATATTGTAGACTTGAATTAGATAGGAAATAGATCGTCACCAGAATCACTAATATTTTAAAAATCACGATCGAGAACTATAGTCCGAGAGCTTCCGCAGGGCATAATAAAAGCCAATTGCGCTCACCAAAATTACTAATGTTTGCGGATAAGCTGCAAACACCATCGCCAACTGCAACATCAGAAATACTAAAACAACCACACCCGGCATCAAAACAAGACCATATATCCGAGCCTTAGTTGCTAAACTCAACCGATCGAACCATGTTTTCGATCGCATTGCATCATGAAAAGTCGATGCGACGTTCCACACCTGCGGGTCAGGCGATCGCTCAGATTTACTATCGGGTGTTCTATCGGGCGTTCTAGCCTCTGTTCTACGATCGGCTCGTTTTTGTCGAAGTTTTTCCTGAGCTTGCAGCAGTGGAACCAACGTTTCGTAGGCCAGATTGAGCTGTTTTAACTTAGCCTCAGCGCGTTCCTGTAAACGAGGACTGTGGGTAAACCTGTCAGGGTGCCATACCTGTACGAGATCCTTGTAGGCTTGCTT
>JANXNM010000108.1 GCA_025354065.1 Synechococcales cyanobacterium 340R_concoct_173_sub
AGTTAGTACAAACCGCTTGACCTGAAGCATTACGAACCACCGTTCCTTCCTGTCCATTAAAGAACACGGGAAGCTGAGCGCCGTCCGATCGCAGAACATACAATCGAGGCTTCTCATCCATACATTGACGAACCCGATCGGACCAAGCCACCAAATTTTGGGAATAGGCCGATCGATACGCTTGCATTTCATCAACCGTCGTACGTAAGCGTTTACTGACCGTAGGATCGATCGCAGATGAACTATTAGGATTAGCCTGCTCAGAAAGCACTGGATCCGCAAAGCGATCGGTAATGGGGGAACGGGTTGAAATACTACTATCTACCGCTTGCACCATATTAATTGGAAGCTCAAAATTCCCTGGCAATAAACCAGATGGAGGTAATGCAATTCGCTCCGGCAAACTAGTAATCGGTGGAATTCCACGACTTCCAACTTCGATTTTGACGGGTATTCGGGTCGTTATGGCCGCTGAATCGCTGGTTTGAGCAATGGTTTGAACGATCGGTTCGGGAACAATTTGTTGGGCTTCGATCGATTTAGCTTCGATCGGTTTGGCCGCAACAGTTGGGGCAGCCGTTAATGCGATCGTAGGCTCCGGTATCACTTGCGCTGAAACTTGAACGGGAGATGGCGAAACTTCTAGTGGAAGAGTATTCATCCGATCATTTATCGCCTCGGGAGCAGCGATCGATCGAACTGCAACGGACTGGTCCACGGAGCCAAGATTCGGCATTTCGGAAACTTCAAGCGATGGCTCCGAAGTCTTGATCGAGTCAGCAGAGAAAGCTTGAGCCTGTGCAATTTGGGGGAGTTGAACGATCGCGCCTAACGAGACAAGTGGAATCAACAGTAATTTATTATTCATAATCACAAGCATCCAATATTGAGAATATAGTTAGGATAGACAGCTATTTCTACAAACTTTTAAGCACTCAACGGGAAGTATTTGTACGGAAATTAAAAATATCGCTGAATGGTGCGAAAAGACGCTTTAAACTAAGAGAAAGGAACAAGTGAGCTAGATAGGCTAGGCCGTCATCTGAACATGCAAAATCGAACCTCTTCAAAATTTTTTAACGCCAAAACCTTGACCCTAATGTTTTGTTTTGCCGTGATTCCATTAATTTTGATTCTGCTGGCAGTGCGCCCCGCCGTAGCCTCCACAGCAAAACATTTCGACGAAATTACCTTCAAGCCGCTGGCTGAAATTAAGCTCCCACCCTACGAGGAGTTCAAGCTGAAAAACGGCATGACGGTCTTTCTAATGGAAGATCACGAACTCCCCCTTGTGAGTGGAAATTTGATAGTTCGTACCGGAAGCCGCAACGAAGATGCCGATCGGACTGGGCTTGCTTCATTAACTGGATCTGTGTTGCGATCGGGCGGTACCATCAACCATCCATCTAACCCCCTTAACGAATTACTTGAGCAAAAAGCCGCCTCAATCGAATCTGGCATCTCTGTAAACTCTGGCAACGTGAGCTTTAGCAGCCTGACGGAAGATTTACCTCAAATTTTTGACCTATTCGCTGAAGTGATTCAAACCCCGGCCCTTCCTCAAGACAAAATAGAGCTAACCAAATTTCAAACACGCGGCTCAATTGCCCGACGCAACGATCAAGCTAACGGAATTCTGGGTCGTGAATTTCGCAAACTGATTTACGGACCAACCAGTCCCTACGCTCGCACGGTGGAATACGGCACGATCGATCGCATCACTCAAGCGGATATTCAAAGCTTCTATCAATCCCAGTTCCAACCTGAGAACTTTATCCTCGGCATTGTTGGGGACATCAATCCGGCAGAAATGAAAAGAGCGATCGAAGCAAAATTTGGTAACTTTAAATCTAGTACCAATAGATCAAAATCTGTCCAAAACGCAGCTGTCCGACAAGCTCAAACGTCAGGCATCTTCTTCGCCAGTAAACCCGAACT
>JANXNM010000153.1 GCA_025354065.1 Synechococcales cyanobacterium 340R_concoct_173_sub
ATGAATTTAAGCGAGAATGCCTAAAAATGTACGTCAATGGCATGGGTTTACGGGGGATCGAACGGGCCAAAGGTGTTCACCACACTACGGTGAACACCTGGATCAAACAGGTCGGAGGAATTCTCCCTGATGCCTATGCGCCGGATACCATTCCTCAGGTGGGTGAATTGGATGAACTCCAAACCTTTGTCGGCTCAAAAAAACAAACTCTGGATCTGGACCGCTGTAGACCATTTTAAAAAAGGGATCTTAGGCTGGGTCATCGGCGATCATAGTGCTGAGACGTTTGAACCTTTGTGGGCGATTGTTGTGACTTGGCAGTGCTTCTTTTATGTCACGGATGGCTGGTCCGTTTATCCAGGATTTATTCCCCCTGGCGACCAGATTATCAGCAAGACCTATATGACCCGAGTTGAAGGTGAAAATAATCGACTCCGGCACTATTTGGCTCGGCTTCATCGAACTTCAAAATGCGTAAAAATGCTGGCACATTCAATTAGATTGCTACTTCACTACTTAAAATTTGAGGATGTCCCAGTCCCACTTCGAGACATACCTTAATTCAGCAACGCCAGAAAAACATCATAAACTCCCGAAAATACAGCTCAATTACCGTTTTCCAGGGATTATCGTAGTCATCATTCGAGAGTTGTGTCATGACTCAGAATTTGGAAGATCATTCTGAAATTATATACCAATAACTGATCGCCCTTGCCCAAGCCATACAAGCGAAAGATCCGATCGACTGGCAAAATAACTTCAATCTCGCTTTGTACCACCTTGCAGCCGGACAATGTGAAGAGAGTCAGAAGATCGTACGATCGCGCCTCTGAAGCCTCTACAAACATGATTGAAATGGCAATGCGGGATTTGGATGATTATTTGATGTTGTTTCCTGATCACATACAAGCGCAGGAGGTTCGCGATTCCCGTTCCGGGAGGCTTTCTGCTTAGGCTTCGCCAACGCCAACGTCTTTCTGCGTTGGTTTAGGGGAGAGGAGCGATCGGTTATAATGAAAGCTAATTGAGTTCGTGGGAAGAATGCCAACCGTTTTACAATCGGGTCCATATCGTTTCTACTTCTATAGAATCCATTTGACATCTTAGGATATACTAGAGCAAGTATTAAAAAGTCACAAACTCCAGCGCTATGGCTTACTCCAGCATTTTAACCGACGACGAATGGGAACTCCTCGAACCGCTTCTGTCACAAGTGTTGCCCTCTAAGAAACAAACTAGACCTCCCGCATGGACCAAACGAGAATTGATAGGTGGCGTTCTTTACCAACTTAAAAATGGCTATAACTGGAAAGATTTGCCGAACGACTTACCGCCCTATTCAGCCGTTTACTGGCACTACAAACAGTGGCGAGCGGCGGGTTCTATTGACAAACTCATGATTCTCCTTCATGAGGACATCTAGCTGTTGATACGCTTGGGTTTCCATTCTTCACCCATTGCACGACCGCCAATATATCTGATGATGCAGGCATAGTGGAAATGTTCACGGTAAATATAGAGTATTTCAGTTCAAAACCGGTCAACATCAAAAAGATCACGATATTGCTAGACTATGGATATCATATTGATTATCTGGTGCGAGAACTCCAAAAAGTCTATCCTGAGATTATGACGAAAATTAGATTTGAGCCGTCTAAGAAGCCTTTAAAACAGGAAAAAGAAGCAGAGAGAAAGAAAGGCTTTATTCCAGCAATTGCACGTTGGGTCATAGAACGGTCGAATGCCTGGAGGTCACGTTGCAAGATATTAGTGAAGAACTATGAAAGGACGTTAGTGAATGCGAGGACAAAAATAAACCTCTGTTCTGTTAGGCTGATAATAAAGCGACTTTCAGCCTCCAATTAAGATGCCAAATGAGTTCTATAAAGATTTCTACATTCAAAATTTTTTAATCAATCGATCAAAGGATCAACTCGCGATCGAATCTTAACTGGGCCGAGCGTCTAGATCTTTTAATAATAAATCTAGACCACTACCTAAATTATTTAGAACTGGCTCTAAACCGAAGTTGGAATCGCACCCAAGAATTTCCGCGCTAGATCT
>JANXNM010000154.1 GCA_025354065.1 Synechococcales cyanobacterium 340R_concoct_173_sub
CCAAAGGCGCACCATGTTTCCGTTTCGTCCCCGCTACAAAAAGCAAATTGCCCGTATCGAAGTTGTCGGGGCGATCGCCTCTGGGACTCGTAAGCGAGTTTTGGCGGCTCTAAAAGAAGTTGAAGAACGTAAATTTCCGGCCCTCCTGCTACGGATTGACAGTCCCGGCGGTACCGTTGGCGACTCTTTTGAAATTTATTCAGCAATTAAGCGGCTTCAGAGAAAGTGCAAAATTGTGGCGAGTTACGGCAATATTTCGGCATCAGGGGGCGTATTTATTGGTGCAGCGGCTCCCAATGTAATGGCTAATCCCGGCACCATAACAGGCAGTATTGGTGTGATTTTGCGTGGCAACAATCTTGAACGCTTACTCGATCGAGTTGGAGTCTCGTTTCAGGTGATTAAATCTGGACCCTACAAAGATATTTTGTCCTTCGATCGTCAACTCACCGAACCAGAGCAGCAGATTTTACAAGACTTGATTGATAGCAGTTATGAGCAATTTGTGGGCGTGGTGGCGGAAGGCCGAAAGCTGGATGTGGCTGAGGTGAAAAAATTTGCAGATGGACGAATTTTCACAGGAGAACAGGCCATCAAGTTGGGACTCGTCGATCGTCTTGGCACCGAAGAAGATGCACGCTGTTGGGCCGCAGAACTTGCAGGGCTGGATCCTGAAAAAACAAAAGTCTTCACCTTTGAAGAACCCAAGCCGCTGTTAAGCAAGATTACAGGTTCGACGGCAGGATCTGCCCTAGTTCAGGCTCTCGGGCAAACCCCAGCAACGCAAGCAGGCTTGAACTGGCTGGAATTTGAACTCGAAACTCAAGGCTTACCGTTGTGGCTCTATCGTCCTTAAATTTCCCACTTCGACTATTATAAATTAGCGAATTCAATCCATTTTTTCTGGAGTACTCAAACGTGCATTGGCGAGTTCGGGCGATTCGGGGTGCGATAACGGTCCCGGTGAATACCAAAGAGGCGATCGCACAGGCGGTCACAGAGTTACTAGATGAACTAGAAGCTCACAATCAACTCGATTTGGACGAGGTAATTAGCGTCACATTTTCCGTAACCCAAGACCTTGATGCAATTTTTCCTGCCGCGATCGCTCGGTCTCGCATTGGATGGGACCAAGTGCCCCTCGTAGACTTCCAGCATATGAAGGTCACGGGAAGCTTAGAACGCTGTATTCGTCTACTCCTCCACTTCAACACCCCCGAACCCGCCCGAAAGATTCACCATCCCTATTTGCGTCATGCGATGAACCTGCGGCCTGACTTAGTAATGACAAGCTCGATCTCGTCTTGAGGGTGTCAATTCTATGGAATAATGTTTTCCCGGTAGGCGAGTATTTTAAAGTCTTGCAGCTAGCTAATTTTTGAGGATGTTATGACTGACGAACAGATTTTTGACAAAGTAAAAAGTATTGTTGTGGATCAACTGAGTGTAGAAGCGGACAAAGTTGTTCCTTCTGCTAACTTTCAGAATGATCTTGGGGCCGATTCCCTGGACACGGTTGAATTGGTAATGGCTCTCGAAGAGGAATTTGATATCGAAATTCCCGACGAAGCGGCTGAAAGCATCACGACCATTCAAGCGGCTGTTGACTTCATCAAATCAAAGTCTGCGTAAATCTGACTGCATCCCTTTCTAAAATTCTTCTAGTTTTTTCGCATTGGTAATCATGACAAACCTTGGACATAACCCTGGACATAAACGTGTTGTAATTACGGGTCTTGGTTCGATCACGCCGATCGGAAACACCCTAGAGGAGTATTGGGAAGGGCTGATGTCCGGACGAAATGGCATCGGCAAAATTACATTATTTGATGCATCCGCCCACGATTGTCACATTGCAGCGGAAGTAAAGGGCTTTAGTGCTGCTGAATATATGCCGCCCAAAGAAGCGAAGCGCATGGACCGTTTTGTGCAGTTTGCAGTGGCAGCGAGTAAGCAGGCTGTGGCGGATGCAAAGCTGGAGATCAATGAACTAAATGCAGAACATGTGGGGGTGTTAATCGGCACTGGAATTGGCGGGCTGAAGGTCTTAGAAGACCAACACGAGGTCTATCGCACCAAAGGACCCGATCGATGTAGTCCGTTTATGATTCCGATGATGATCGCGAACATGGCGGCAGGCGTGACGGCGATTCAACTGGGTGCAAAAGGTCCAAACTCTTGTGTTGTGACGGCGTGCGCGGCGGGGTCAAATGCGATCGGGGATGCCTTCCGGTTGGTGCGGGGTGGCTATGCTCAGGCCATGGTTTGCGGTGGAACTGAAGCGGCAGTAACGCCCTTGTCTGTCGCTGGATTTGTGGCCTGTCGGGCGGCGGCTGTCAACCGCAACGATGACCCCTCCCATGCGAGTCGTCCCTTTGATAAAGATCGCAGTGGGTTTGTCTTAGGCGAGGGTGCGGGAATATTAGTTCTAGAAGAAATGGAACATGCCCTAGCGCGGGGTGCTCGAATTTACGCTGAAGTTGTCGGCTACGGAGCGACCTGTGACGCCTACCACATGACGGGCCAGACTCCTGGTGGAGCGGATGCGGCGCGGGCAATGACCTTGGCGATGAAGGACGGCGCTATCAACCCGGAAGAGGTTAGTTATATCAATGCCCACGGCACCAGCACGCCTATCAATGACCCTAATGAAACAAGTGCCATTAAGATTGCCCTAGGCGCTCATGCTTACAAAGTCTCAGTGAGTTCGACTAAATCCATGACGGGTCACTTACTCGGCGGCGCAGGTGGCATTGAGGGCGTTGCTTCGGTGATGGCAATTTATCACGATCGGGTGCCGCCAACGATTAATCTAGACAATCCCGACGAGGGCTGCGATTTGGATTACATTCCTCACAAGAGCCGTGAGCAATTGGTGAATGTGGTGTTATCAAACTCGTTTGGGTTTGGTGGTCATAATGTAACGCTTGCCTTTAGGAAGTTTGTGCCCTAGATTCGATCGGGAATAGTTTCATGGCGAATATTGATAATTTTAATTGATGAGTATTGCGATGAACATTTCTATTCCCGAATTACTTCAAGCTCAACGTAAATTCTTCGCCACTGGGAAAACCCGCGATCGCGCCTTCCGAATTCAACAATTACAAGCTCTTGAACGGGCGATCGTGGCGAATCAGGACAAAATTGTTGCGGCGGTTCAATCTGATCTCGGACGCGCTGCCTTTGAAGCTTATTTTGAAATTGCAACCTTGTCAGAAATTAAACTAGCCCTCAAACAATTAAAAAAATGGATGAAACCGCACCGAGTTGCG
>JANXNM010000235.1 GCA_025354065.1 Synechococcales cyanobacterium 340R_concoct_173_sub
CAGGCAATGACGTTAGCGGTTAGTGATGTTGTTATTGCAACGACGAATGTGGGGCATCTATCGCGGTTTGTGAAAGCTGATTTGTGGCAGAACATTTGGTAAGTTGTTGGAAAATAGATGGTCGCAAATCTTTTTATTCCCCAGTTGTCATGAATTAGCTTATGAGTCGTAAAGTACGTTTATCATAGAGACGTTATACCTGAATAGCAGCACTTTATAAATCAATGAGTGGTAGTGGCGGCGGTGGTGGATATGAATATCAAGCAAAGGCAACGGCTTATGTCGCTGCTCATATTCTGGCTTGCTCCTGTCTGAAATGGATTGAGCATGAAAATCCAGATGTCCCCGTAGCGGTTGCAGAAGAAACTGGCGGTGCAGGAGATGATTTACATATTGTGCTTGACGACTCTACTGAGGTTGAGCTTCAAGCAAAGCATGGTTTAAAAAAGAATGACAAGTTTTGGCAGGCTATCCTGAAATTAGGACAAGGCTTAAAAGATAATGAGAAATTATATGGAGTTCTCCTAACAGACTCTACGGCTAGTAAAGTTCTAAGGGAAGATCTCCGATGTGACCTTAAACGTATTGGGCAAGGTCGTACAGATGGACTAAAACGAATTACGGAAGAACTTCAACAAAAATTTGCTGCGGCTGACCTTCCGACAGAGAGTCCTGATTTATTCCGACGACTCCGAATTGTGGTGGTGGATCTTGATGATGATTTACCGGATGGGAAACAAGCGTATTTGCTTCTGAAAGAATTTCTTCATGATAATTCTCAATCATCAATAACTTGGTCAACGCTTTGTCAAGAAGGTCAGTATTTGTTATCGAATCGTGGGCGTAGAGATTCAACAGAATGGGCGAGGCTCTTGAGTAGTAAAGGGATTCAGATGAAATCAATTTATGCTCAAAAGAATGGGACTAGAACAGTAGAGGAGAACAAATATTTAAAGAAGATTAACAACAAGTATCAAAATTGGTGGGATAAATCCTTTCAGTTTTTACAACAGATGCCAAGGAGTGATTCTCTGCCATGGCATAACTTTGATTTAGATGTTGAAATACCGATACCAAGAGAGGAACAGCAGTCGTCATCTGATATTCAATCCAAAATCAAGAAGTTAATACCAATTCTGGAGATTATTCAAATCGCCCGTCAAGAACCAATGCTGATTTTCGGTAAACCTGGAGCAGGAAAGTCAACATTTTTGTCGCAGTCAATGAGGAAATTGGCGGAAGCAGCAATTGATGATCCAGATGCGCCTATTCCTGTTCTGATAAAGATTCAGTCCCATATGTCACAACTTGAAGTCCAATCTCTGATCCTCACATCTTTTAAAACAGAAGGTTTTCTATTGGGTATGAGTGAGGCTGATAACCTCATCTATCTCGAAAATCTAATTAAGAATCATCGATTATTTCTATTGATTGATATTGTGAACGAGCTTCCGCAAGAATTGATAGAAGACCTTAAGCAATTTTGCGAACGAGACATACCCATAATCTTAGCAATGCGAGACGCGGGTACTGGGAGTCTGGGTATTCGAAAGAAATGTGAGATTCAGTCTTTGAACCGCAACGTTGTAAAGACATTTTTTAAAGAACGTTTATCCAGACAAGATCAGAATTATGTCCAAGGACTTTGTGAGCGTGTAAACGACTTTGGGCAAACACCCCTGATGGTTTGGATGCTCTATATAATCTTTATTAAGATGCCTGGATCTTCGCCTAAAACCCGTGGGGCAGCATATCGGTCTTTTACAACTATTTATATAGAGGAGACCAAGAATGGAGTTGACTTAGAAAGATCAAAACAAATTTTGGCGAAGATTGCTTTTAGGATGATTGATTCCAACGAGCCACTACTGGAGTCAGAAATTCGAGCTGAATTTGGGCCAGAATCTTTTCAAGGACTATTGGCAAATCATTTACTCTATTGGACTGGTGATCCTGGAAGCCGTGAAGTGAGTTTCTGTCATCCGTCACTTCAGGAGTATTATGCGGTAGAAGATTTAATGGGCGATCGTCAACGGCTTTTAGAATGGCTTTCAATCTTACCTAATCACGAATATTCACTATTTCAACAAGATTATTTGAATTATCAGAAATGGACCGAGCCGATCGCTTTATTAGGACTTTGTGAGGAAGACACTGCAATTCCCATAGTTGAACAAGCTTTGAATGTGGATTTGATGTTGGGCACGCGGTTGGCGGGAGAGGTACGATCGGAATATCGAGATAAGGCACTTGTCGTAATTCCTGAAACTCCATATTGGATTAAAACTGAACTATCTTCAAATTCGAGATCTAAAACCAATTCAGTAAGGAAGAACTCATTAGCAAAGAAATCTCCTCATATCTTATCCGAGAGTAGTAATGTTAGAAGAAACTTCAATTTAAATGAGATCGTTGCAAGACTGAAAGGCACAGTTGATAGGGGATTATTCAGGCATGATTTTGATGATCTGATTCAATGCGATCGTGAATTAGCGTTATCTGCACTTCAAGAGATTTTAGACGAAAATGATCCTAATGGTCAGTGCTATGCTCTCGAAGCCGTAGGTCGTCATAAATTGAAAGAGTTTGTTCCTGTTCTTATAGACTTACTTGAAATCGACTTGCTTCAGAAGAAAGGATTAGCATTAATAATAATCCGATTACTCAACTTTTTCCCATCTCAAGAGGTAGAACATAAATTCTTAGAAATTTTAAAAGATGCACAATGCGACTATATTCATTCTAATATTATAAAAATTCTAGGAAAACATAAATCTCAATTATCTGTTTCTCTATTGATGAATATATTGGATAATCATCAAGATGAGGATTTACGAAATGCTTCTCTTCTTTCATTGAGTGAAATAGGAATCCGTGAAGTTCTCCCCACCCTTCAATACCGCCTTCGTCGTGAAATTGATGCAGAATTAAATGTGAATCGAAAAAATAATTTATTTGTTCTAGAGCTTGATCGGGAGTATCATTTCTCCTCTCTTCGCGTTGCTAGACTCACCGAAATGTCGGATCATCAATTCAAAAATATTAGAGTTCTCACCAAATCTATAGCACTAATTGGAGAAGGCGAGTGTCTCCCACTACTGAGAGAGGCATTGCATACGTTCTCTCATGTCACAAATCTAAGTAAAGAAATTTCAAGCGCAATGAGGGCGATTCAATTCAAATATGAATTCTACAACTACGAAATCCAACAACAAGCAGAAGAACTCAGGGAAGCCGATCGCACCTCTCTTGAAGGCGATCGAGGCGATCGATCAGTTACCCAAAACTTCTATGCACCTGTCTATGGCGTAGCCGGAAACGTCGAAGGCAATCAAATCATTTCCCCACCCCAGATTTGTTAAACTAAAACCCACCCCAAAATCTCACCATGTCAAAAACCATCACCATCACTCTTCCCGA
>JANXNM010000244.1 GCA_025354065.1 Synechococcales cyanobacterium 340R_concoct_173_sub
CGTTAGCGATTTCTATTGATTTGGCATTGAACATCTGGGCTTCGGCTTGTTCTTCTAGTTGCAGTTGAGCGGGTGATGCTTTTAAGCCACCTTTCGAGATTCCTAGGAATAGACCGATCGCAACGGCTCCCACTGAAATGGCGGCGATCGCGAAGCTTGTCGGGTTTTCTAGAACTGAGTCTTTTAATTCTTCAATCATTGATTTACCTCTTGTGATTCGGTGAGGATTGGTTGAGAACCAGGCAAGATTTCCATTGGGGCTTGTAGGAAGAATCCGACATCGATCGTCTGAATCTCCCTGAATGCTTTTCCCCGCGCTGCTATCAGACCCCGCTCTACCATGGTGCGAACTTGAGCGGCGAACTGATCGCCCATCGTTTCTAATCTTGCTTCTAGGTCATGTAATGCCGCAGATTGGCGGTCTTCTACGCTGGTCAGAAATTCGTCAATCATGGCCGAATCGTTAGGGGCGATCGGCGGTTCTTTTTTGGTGGTTTTGGTAGTCATAATTTGGTGAATTTGGTGAATTTGGTGATTTGGGGACAGGTTGAAACAAGGTTAAATATCTGAAAAGACCCATTCAGTCAGCCTTATAGCAAAAGCTTGCTGCTGGCGAGGATCGCAAGCTCTTAGGACTGTCTTGATTTCCCTAAATTTGAGTTCAAGCAACATATCCCTTGGGTCAATCCCTTGAAGCTCCCAGTCCGCAACAAGACTTCCTACAAGCTCCCTCATTTGAGCCTCATTGTTTTTGGGTTTCTTCTGGCGAGTACCGTGGCTGGTGTCGAGATATTCCGCAGTGGGAAAGAGTTCAAGTGTTTCATTCATGGCGTTTTTCGCCTGACCCTATCTCCGACTGAAAACTGATTCATTGTTAATCCTGGTAGTGAGTGAGAAAGGGCCGATCGTCCTACCACGGCGATCGGTCCGTCATGTCCTTTAACTGACCACTTTGCATTTACCAGGGCTGAACCTGCTAGGGACGACGCTCTAGGCTGCGTTGTGTTTCAAAGTTCTGAACTTCGATAGAATCAATGTAGCATCAAACCAACGCAAAAAGCAGAACTTTGATTATGTCAATAACTTATGTATAAAGGGTTGAATGATAGTAGTTATTAATCAAAGTTCTGAACTATAAATCAAAGTTCTGGGGTAAGATGCCTGAATCACGGTTTAATAGAGGGACTGAAAATGACGGCAACACTTGTTCGGATGCCAACAAAACTAAAGAAAATTACGGTAGTCCTAGACCCTGAACTGGAAGAGGCTCTAGAAAGATATGCGATGCGCTGTCAGCGGAGTTTGTCTCAGAGTGCGTCCATCCTTCTTGAACAGTCCTTGATGGTGACTGGTGACTTGAAGTGCGCCATTGATAGAAGAGAGAAGCGCGGCGGTAAGAGACAAGGTGCTGGACGCAAGCCGGAAGACAATATTTCTGAAGAATCGGCGTAACCAGTTGCATCCATGCAAAAAAAACGATCGCCATTGTGAGCCGATCGCCTAACAATCTTTAAGGAATTTTATGACTAGAAATACGATCGGTTCAGCTCGCTATGGGCTGATATTTCCTAATGGACAGATTGAAGTAATTTACGCAGTCGCATTGATACAAGCGCTTGGCTATTGTGCCGAGAAGCCGCGTAGAGTCCTTGTTTTCGAGAGCGATGGAGCGATC
>JANXNM010000261.1 GCA_025354065.1 Synechococcales cyanobacterium 340R_concoct_173_sub
TTCTCGAGAACGGGTCCGACAGATTGAGGCAAAGGCACTTCAGAAGTTGCGTCAACCTAAACGACGTAATCAGGTTCGAGATTATCTAGAAGCACTCACTTAAATGATTTTGGCTGTTGGATTTTGGTGATTTTGATTTGACAACTAATTGAAAACAAAAGGGGCCGATCGTGATTGCGATCGGCCCTCTTTTACAACTATTTCTGTCTCATTAAAGTGTTTAAAATAGAAATATCATGGCAGCTATCGTTAGACCGTACTTCACAGTAATGCTCTAACTTACGAGCGGTAATGCTTCGATCGTAACGGTACCGCCTTCTATAGTTTGAATTCTCAGGTCACATCCCCGCAGTAGCTGCATTCCGATTAATGGAGCGGTTTCTGACTCGTTAATGTAAATTTCACAATATTCCCCATTCCAAATCACAGTGCCAATATAGACCTCAAAAATGCATGAACTCCCATCGCCTAAAGTCGTCACATCACGGCCTTTTCAGGTAAGGTTTAAAGCTGAAATAATTTCAAATGGAAAGGTCAAAAAACCAGAAAAACCAGTGTCAATTACAGCATCTACTAATTGTATTGTCGTATTATTTTGACAACGATCGCTGGCATTGCCTCACAATACTGATTGACAATCCCCTGTATCATCGTGTTGTCCTTAAACTCCTTGCACCAAAGTGATCGACCGCTAAATGCCCGATGCGAACAAACCATGTTTGAGAATCGGGCAATTTCGCCAAAAGAAGTTTTGATGCTTCTATTAAATTATCAGCGAGTGCAAAAGCTCCGGTTTCGATATCGATCGCAACAATCTTTCCATGATTGCCTTCTTCGACTTGGGCACGAATTTGGGTTTCGTAGAGTGCCTCACCGCGCTGGGCAAACTTCTCTCTGCTATATCGGGGTTGTCGAACGGCCATAGTGTTTCTCCGATCGGTTCACATTCTCTATTGTCGTTGAGGCGACTGCCTTCGGGAGGCTGTGTGAAAGATCTCTTCAATCCTTAGAATTTTAAAGTTAGTCTAACAGCAAGCCAGTAGGCAATACTTCGACTAAGATTGATGCTCACTGTCGAGCGGACCTTTGAATGATGAATGAGCAATTGTCGTTTGGTCAGAGACTTTCAAATAGCCTCTAAGTTTGTTAGCTGAACTCCTTGATGTAAGCCTAATGATTTGATCAACATCAGCAGATCGAGAGATGACCCAGAGGAATAAGAAAAATATTGTTAGATAGTAACCGCTTACACGTTAATCACAGGATCAATAAAATGGCTCTTCACAAAATTAAGGATTTCGATCCAGACTATAAGATGCACTTTGACGACTATGATTTTAAAGGTCTAGACCTTTATACTGGAAATGATAAAATTGGTTCAGTGGATGATGTCTTGGTAGATGATGAAGGACAATTGCGCTACTTAGTAATTAATACCGGAGTATGGCTTTTAGGGAAGAAGGTTTTGTTTCCTATCGGACGGGCGCTCATAGTCAATGCGCGC
>JANXNM010000265.1 GCA_025354065.1 Synechococcales cyanobacterium 340R_concoct_173_sub
CAAGCCGCGATTATTGCTGGTGTGGGGACTTTGGCAAATAATAGTGTTCATCTCTAGAAATATTTCTTTGAGACTAGCGACAATACCTATGGCGATCGCCTATGGAAAACCCTTTAGCAGATAGATAATTGAAGCGATCGCTTAGAAATCATGACTCACGGTAATAGCAATATAATCTAGATAAAAACTGTGTAAAAAAGGAAAAAGTAGCTATGAGTCAAGCAGAAATTACAGATTCTTTGCTAACTAGCACAGGTTTCTATAGCCTCTTTCAAGCCTTACCACTAGAAATCCGACAAGGCTTTCTACAACTTTTATTTCAAAATAATTCCTCTGAATTAGAAGACTTTATCCTTTATCTAGCTTGTGAAAATTCTCGAAAAGAAGGATTTTTATCTGAATTAGAGTCTCAATCTCTTTTGGATAGTTTGCCTCAGTGAAATATCAAATTGCCAAACGCTTCAAAAAAGATTTAGATAAAATTAACGGCAAAAAAATTCTTGCAAAAGTTAGAAAATGTATTGAAGTAATGGGTACTTCTCAATTATTATCCGAAATCCCCGATCTTGAAGCACTAAAAGGCTTCTCAGGATATTATCGTATTAAATTTGACTATAGTTATCGTATTGGAATTTTTTGGGATGGCGAAGTTATCGAAATTCTCAAAATAGAGAGTCGAGAAGGATTTTACAAAAATTTTCCGTAGAAATGATGCGATCGCCTAAAAATCACGACTCACAGGAATAGCGGTCGGCTTTAGCAAACCTTTAGGAGATGGATCGTTAAGTCGATCATATTTGAACTATAGTATTACCTGGGACACTTTGCTCTTAAATATCAAAATCAAATCTCAGATGTATTATAAACGCTATTTACCTATACAAGGTATCAGTCAATCTAGTAACTCATGAAAAAATCTTTTGAAACACAACTTGGAAGTATTTATCATGCAGACTCTTTGGTATATATGCCAACGCTGAACGATGGCGAAGTTAATCTAATAATGACTTCTCCTCCTTTCGGGCTTGTGAGAAAAAAAGACTATGGCAATGCGAATGCACATGAATATTTAGACTGGTTTAGACCTTTCGCAGAACAATTTTATAGAATTCTCCGAGATGACGGATCTCTTGTGATAGATATTGGCGGCGCATGGATACCAGGACAACCAACTAGGTCATTATATCATTACGAGCTAATGATCATGCTTTGTCGAGAGTATGGGTTTCATTTGGCGCAAGATTTTTTCTGGTGGAATCCATCTAAATTACCTACTCCAGCAGAATGGGTAAATATCAGGAGAATCAGAGTCAAGGATGCTATCAATTGCTTATGGTGGCTATCCAAAACGCCTTGGCCTAAAGCCAGTAATCGTAGAGTACTAACTCCTTATAGTGAGTCTATGAAAGGCTTATTAAAAAATGGTTACAAAGCTAAACTACGACCAAGTGGACATGATATTAGCGATAATTTCTCCAAAGATAATGGTGCTTCAATTCCGCCTAATTTGATAGCAATAGCCAACACTGAAAGCAACTCTGCATATCTCACTAAGTGCAAAGAAGCTGTGATTAAGCCACATCCAGCTAGATTTCCCGTCGATCTACCAGAATATTTCATTCGTATGTTGACAGATAAAGGTGATTTTGTTTTTGATCCTTTTGCTGGATCTTGTGTTACGGGTGAAGCATCCGAAAAACTCAAACGAAAATGGACTTGTGTTGAA
Organism: Synechococcales cyanobacterium 340R_concoct_173_sub; assembly: GCA_025354065.1. The sequence continues at coordinate 1,727 of JANXNM010000265.1, forward strand.
TTAGAGAAAGAATATATTGAGGGTGGAATACTTCGATTTCCTGTTAAATCTATAGAGAGAAAAATTCCGACTTATAATCTGTCTCACCCTGGTGCATTGTGGAATGGTGTTGATGATGAGGAACCGCTACCGAAAGATGGGGGGAAAAGTCGTCCCCTCAAACCAAAAACAAAGGAAGAAAACAATGCCAGCAGTTAGCCCTACATTTATAGTCAATAAACTAATTGAAGCCATTCAGGAATCTGGTGGTGTAGCTTCTTATTGTTCTGAAAATGTTAGAACGCATCCACGCAAATTTGTTGTCAACTATTTAGGAAATACTTTTAGTCTTTGGATATATATCTGGACAATTACGCATGGCGGTCGAGTTTCATTACCTGATGAATACAGAATCCAAATGACTTCTGTATCTTCACCATTACAGAAGAATCCAAGCGGGTTGACTGTACTTATGGGCTATTACCCAGATTTGAGAATGTTTGCTGGCTTTGATTTAAAAAAGCATAGCACATTTACTGCTGGGTCTCCCTCAGTCCAGATTGGGATATCTGCTATACATTCAGCATTACAGAATGGTCTTTCATTCATTACCAAAGATAATGATGAAATAGCAATAGGAGTAAGACCAGATCAGTTTTTAATTTACTGTCTGGAGGCAGATCATTTACATTCATGTGGTGCAGAGAGTCATCTCACCCATTTGTTGACGAAGGCTGTCGAGTTAGAGAAAATTCCTGAACTGGAAATATCTGCTCTTGCGGTAGAAAGAAGAAGAATTGTGGAGAATGTTAGTAGATATTCGCGTGATGCAAACTTTAAGAAGGTTGTACTAACTGCCTATGAAAACAGATGTGCAGTTACTAGATTTCAATTACGCCTTGTCGATGCCGCTCATATTCTTCCCGTGATTTCCACAGATAGTAGCGATAATGTTACAAATGGGATGGCGTTATCGCCAACATTTCATAGAGCATATGACAACTGTCTAATTTATCTCGATGAGACTTATGTAATGAGGTTGAATACTGAAAAAGCAGATGAACTAAAAAATGATAACCTATCTGGTGGAATTAATGAGTTTCAGTTATTCCTAAATAAAAAGATACATCTTCCACTTGATATAAATCAGCGTCCAAGGGTTGAATATATAAAAATGGCAAACAAGCACCGTCGAATACCTGGCTATGTTTAGAACAGGTAACGTCTTATTCCATTAGGATATAGATTGTTCATGCGATCGCCTGATGATCACGACTCACAGTAATAGCGATCGTCTTCTAGTGATTGATGCTGACGGGATGCAAATGCGACAAATCTTACAAAATCCGATCGGTAATGCGCTCAAGTTTCGCCAAGAAGATGTTGTGCCGTTAGTAAAGGGGATTGTATGTCATTCTTTTGGCATTTCCATTACCCAAAAACTTTCCACCCGCAATTTATTCACAGGTGGATTCTTAGGTGAATTTATTTCTTAGAAATTACATCAAGATTGATAGTTGATAATGCGGGCAAAACTTTCGACTTCCAAACTCGCACCACCCACTAAAGCACCATCAATTTCCGGCTGAGCCATAATCTGATCGATGTTTTCAGGCTTCACTGAACCGCCGTACTGAATTGGCACATCTGAGATGTTTAATTTGCTGCGAATAGCTCCACAAATCCGGTTAGCTTCCGCAACATCACAGGTATCCCCCGTTCCGATCGCCCAGATTGGTTCATAAGCAATCACAAGATTAGTCTGATCAACACCGACCAGTCCCTTAGCCAACTGCTCAAAAATCACCGCTTCTGCATTCCCTGCATCGCGCTCTTGCTTAGTTTCTCCAACACACAAAATAGGTTTTAGCCCAGCACCTTGAGCAGCTCTGAGTCGGAAATTCACCGTTTCATTAGTCTCACCAAAAAGCTGGCGGCGTTCGCTATGGCCAATGATTACGTAGCGCACTCCGACTTCAAGCAGCATCGTCGCTGATATTTCGCCCGTATAAGCACCATTTTCGGCCCAATGGACATTCTGCGCCCCGATTTGGATGCGACTGCCATGTAAGGTTTTGGATAGGATCGCAAGATCCGTAAAGGGCACGCAAAGAACAATGTCACGATCGCTCGGAGCATCATCCACAAGCGATTTAAACCCCTGCACGAACTCGATAGTTTCGGCTTGGGTTTTGAACATTTTCCAATTGCCAGCAAGAATAATCTTTCGCACAGGATCAAATCTACTTCTAAAAAAACTTCTATCAAGTCTACGTCGTGACGGGATCAATTCGATCGAATTCAGAGTTGAGAATTATAGAGTTCCTAAGGTTTGGGCGGTGATGGCGGCGCTGACTTGTTCATGACGATCGCGGATCATGTCTATCCAAGTAGCGGCAGTTTTGGAATCCATCTGGCGGGGAACTCCGATTAGGTCTAGAACGCTGTCGCCAGAGGAGGCGAGAAAAATTAAGCTGGGATCGATCGGTTGCTTGTATGCCCAAAAAGCGCGGATGGAGTCGGGAGTGGGTAAGGTGTCAGCGTCGATCGGCTGCATCATTGTGCTGTTATCCAGCAATGCCCCATCGTCTCCACTCAATAAAGCTCGGCGATCGCGTAAGGCTTGGATGATTTCAGTTTTGTTACGGCCTCGGAGCTGGAATAACACGAAGGGATCGTCGCCAAACCGATCGCCTAGTAAGTAATAAACTGCGCCAATATGTTTGCAAGGATTAACTGGATCCGGGCAATCACACTCACTGATGATATCGAATTGATTGAATGGAAAAAGGCTTAGTCCGTTGGCGGTGAAAACTTCTTCAATATTTTGGGGCATTTCACCAGATAAGAGCTTGGCGCTAAACAGGGCTTGTTCTGCCAAAGATTCGACAATGTAACCCCACTGTTCATCGGTAAAGGGTTCGATTTGAAATCGTACATTGTAAGGTTCAGGGGCGGATCCGTTAACGACAGCAACGACGCTGGAATTATGAAATTCTAAGCTCAGAACGTTTCCATCTTTGGCATAGTTCCGTGCCCGCGCCATTCGTTGTCGAAAGCCAAAAGATTCAAGTACATCAATCCAGCGCTGTGCCCACCATTCACGAGCAATGGTAGTGGAATATTGGTCTTCTGAGTAGGCGTTGTCTGATGATTCGGAATCCCGATACGATCGCATTTTGGGAGTTGTTTTTGAATTAGAAGTCCAGGGTACAGGAGTTGAACCCGTCTGGTACGAATTATGAGCTCGTTGCCTAAACCGCTCGGCCAACCCTGGAAATATTTGACTTGGTTAGTGTCAGTAGCTATTGTAACGTGAATCAAGCTAATTAGAGTCAAAAATTGAGTTAACTTCTTCAAAAAATAGCTGATGCGCTCCTGAGGTCTGGGTATACAATCGTGATCAAAATGCCAAGAGAAAGCAGATTTTCAACTCAATTCCTCTTCTCCTTAGATCTAATGAAACTCAACTCAACAGCCACATTTACCTTTGTACTTCTATTTTTGATGGGGAGTGCAGGCGTCGTGAGTTCTATGGGTGGATTTTCGGTGGGGACTGAGGCTCTCAAGGGAGTTCGTCAACCGGATAGTCGGCCCAATAAGGCCTCTAGTAGCAGCAGCGGAAATCCTCAAAAGCGGACTTCGGGACAGGCTGAAATTACTCTTCTAAAAGAAGAAGATATTTTGAAAGCCGCAAAAGAAAAAGTCAGTAGTAGCCTAAAAGCTGGAGCAAAACCGGATCCCATGGCGGCTCAAAAAGAGGTGCTCAAGGAAACATCTGAGGCGAAAAAGACGAATCAACAGTTTCCCTATGTGGGTAAGGATAAAGAAGTAACGATCGAAGTAACGGCTATTCGTCGTCAAGAAGATACGGTTAGCTTTGATGTTTCGTTAAAGAACGATAGCGCTAAAACGGTTAATTTTCTGTACAGTTTCTTGATCATTACAGACGATCAAGGGCGGCTTTTGAATGGTGAAACGACAGGGCTTCCTCCAGAACTTGCTGCAAAGAGCGATCGGGTAATGGGGACGGTGAAAGTGTCTAGCAGTTTGTTGGCAAATGCGAGTAAAGTTTCCTTACAGCTCGCTGATTATCCAGACAAAAAAATACAACTGGAAGTTTCGGATGTTCCCATTAAGTAAGGATTATTAAATAAGAATCATTTATTTAACTGCGCATTAACTCGAATTCACTATGTCCGAATTCACTCTAACGAATTCATTGCAACAAATTTACTGTAACTTTCCCCATGGTGCCTTCCCCTGCGTCCCCCTCCGAAGTGGGTAGTCGTTTGCTTTCGATTTTGGTATTGATATCAATCAATGCGTTTTTTGTGATGACGGAGTTTGCCATTGTTTCCGTACGACGATCGCGCATTAGCCAGTTGGTAGATGCAGGGGATTTGCAGGCTCAGACGGTCCAAGAGCTACAGATTGGCATCGATCGATTGCTATCAACAACGCAGTTAGGCATTACGATGTCGAGTCTCGCATTGGGATGGATTGGTGAAAGTACGATGGCGAATTTGATTCGATCGGGAATTCGATCGATGACGTTTTTTCCAGAGACTTGGCTAGAGGCTGTGACGCGATCTTGTTCTGTACCGATCGCTTTTTTGCTGATTGCCTATGTGCAGATTGTTTTGGGGGAGTTGTGCCCGAAGTCGATTTCGTTGCTGTATGCAGAAGATATTGCCTTGGCATTAGCGCCGTTGAGTAGTGCGATTGCTCGATGTTTCCATCCGTTTATTTGGATTTTGAATAAATCGACGCAGTTGTTGTTGCGGTTGATTGGCATTCGGTATACGGGCCAAGGTTGGTATAACCAGGTTACATCTGAAGAAATTCAGCTCATGATTGAAACCCAAAGTGAATCGATGGGATTAGTCGAAGAACAACGGGAATTACTCAGCAATGTATTTGAGTTTACCGACGTGAAAGCCCATGAGGTGATGATTCGTCGAACTAATATGACTACTATTGATATTGATGCAACGGTTCGTGATCTTTTGGATGAAGTTTCTCGCAGTCATCATTCGCGCTATCCGGTCATTTCTGATTCGGTTGATGATGTGTGTGGAGTGATTCATTTAAAAGAATTAGCCGAGCCTTTGGTGCAGGGAACTTTGATTTTGGATAGTCCGGTTCAACCTTGGATTCGGCCTGCTCGGTTTGTGCCAGAATCTACGCCCTTGGGTGAGTTGTTGACCTTAATGCAACGATCGCGGCATCACATTGTGGTAGTGGTGAATGAATTTGGCAGTACGGCGGGGCTGGTGACGATTCAGGATTTGATTGCGCAGATTATTGGGGAATCACCGGAAAATGAAATGGAAACGGTGAATTTGATCCAACGGATCGATTCCCATACCTTTATGGTCCAGGCACAACTTTCACTTGAGACTGTGAACGAGGTGTTGAGGGTGCAGTTACCACTGTCAGACGAATATCATACGTTAGGTGGTTTTTTGCTATACAGATGGCAGCGGATTCCGAGGGAAGGGGAAATCTTGAAAGATAGTAATTGTGAACTGACTGTAATTACGTCGGTTGGGCCTCGATTGGACCAAATTCAAGTTCGGCGGTTGGAGCCGATCGTTCCTGAAAGTGATTAGAGTTTTTTAAGTCCTTTGTTGGAACCAAAAGACCCGATCCCTTTAACCCGCTTAAAAAGGGGGAACTAGAAAATAAGGAGGAACTGGAATTAAACTTTACATCTCCCTTATTTCTTAGTCCCCCCTTCACTTTGGCGCAGCCTGCCCGTATAGGGCGTAGGGAATTTAGGGGGATCGGGGCATTCAATAAAATCGACTATTCTTCAAATTGCCACAGTTCTTTCGTGTATGCCTCATCTAGGACCTTTTTAGGACGGAGCAATAGAATGACTCGGCCTAAGATTTGCACTTCAGGCAGATTTTCAAACCAGTTCAATTGCAATTGATCCTCGGCATCGGCAATGGCAAAGTATGAATCTTCTTTCCAAGTACGATCGGCCCGATCGACCACAATTAAGACTTGTTCTTGGGTGCCAGGAAGTCGGGTGGGCAATTTGTCACTATCCATTAAGAATGCGATCGGGTCGGAGGCATTACGAATCACTTGGTAGCCTGGAACGGCCACGTATGCACCTGAACCTGTAAATCGTACTAATCCGAACGGTTCTTCTGAATCATAGAGCGGGGGAGCTTGAAAATCGCTCTTAGTCAGGGGCATGACACCAATGACAGGGAGAATAGTGGGAAGTTCTTCGTCGGATTCGATGCGGTAGGAGGGGAGCCGGGGGGCGAGTTTTTCGGGGACTTGGGTGAAGTCGAGGAGTAGGGCTTCGATTTGTCGGCGGGCGGAGACGGATTGGACGTACTTTAGCGCTCGGGCAATTAGGACCGATCGGGCTTGAAGATCGGATTTTTGTTTTGCAGCACGCCAAGCAAAGTAAGCCAAAATATCGCCGGGATGGCTGGAAAATTCTGAGGGGGGCTGATTAATTCGGGAGAAATCTTTGACGGCTTTGCCCATTTCCCGTGCTTCGTCCATATCCATTTTACGATCGGTGGCGAAGTCAGCAGCGGCAGCACGTTCGACGGGGGAAAGCATCCGGAATTCGTATAGAACATCCGACGCACGATAGCCGAAGTGAGCCACGGTCTCGGGGGTGACACCAACGCTGATGATGGATTGATACACCTGGACGGCGACCATGATTTGATTTTGCTGAATCGCTTCAAATCCGGTGGCTTCAAAAATGGCTTGATCGTTGTAACCACTTTTCGTGAGTTTTTGGCAAGCCTCGGCCCAATCCACCCAGGTTCCCATCTTGCGGCGCATGGAGAGGAGCAATTCGTCGGCTTGTGTTGGGTCGAGCCTTGCAGGATCGGTGGAGCTTGTGGGGTTGGTGTCAGTCATAGGGCTTTATTACAACGATCGATACTTACCCTAACATCGAAGCGGGGGCATCTGGATTTTAAAACCTCTTGACTTCAATTGCTAGTTCAGGGCAATATAACAAAGGAAAGGGGCCATAGCTCAGTTGGTAGAGCGCTGCGATGGCATTGCAGAGGCCAGCGGTTCGAACCCGCTTGGCTCCATACATAGTTTGAAAGCATGGGATTGCAAAGTTCCATGCTTCTTTAATTGATGTTCCCGATCGATACTAATCAATGCTAAGGATTGGATTTGAAGGGCAAATATTTCGATATATAAAGCTTCTGCTATCAAAGCGACGAGGAGACCAAAGTCAACGGATACAATAGAAATTCAATTTTTTATTGCTCTTTTGGTTGTTTGCCTTGTCCAGCGGAATGATTATCTCAACTTCGCTATTGGATGATTTATCTGCGGCACTATCTCAGCAGATTCATCCCCATACGTATTTCAAATCCTCCATGACGGCTTTATCTCATGCCATGGAGGATCAGGTCTTAGCCGGGTCAGATAAACCGCTGGTGATTGCGAGTTTTCAGCGGGAACGATTTTATAACCAAGAAGCGCATCGATATGTGAGGATTTCGGAACGCAGCGATCAGGTTTATGTGTTGGCAGCTCCAGAGACGGAGTTCCAAAATCGATCGCAACAGTACGAAACGATCGCTTTTGACCCGAAGGATGGGTTGGCGATGGAATGGCATTTGGTGGTTCTGGGAAAAGGCTATGCATCCTGTTTAATTTGTCGGGAGCGCTTAGGTGATGAGAACAATCAGGGCGTGTTGCATGTGGACCAAGGGCGGCGGTTTGAAGGGATTTGGACTTTCGATCGTGAAATAGTCAATAAGTCTGCTGAACTGCTGCTTCAACGAATTTTAAGTTATCGACCGGAACTAGCCAGCAAAGTCGGCAAGGCGCTGGCAAAGCTGAACCGCGAGACTCTTAAGGGATTCAAACCGTCTGTGGCGGATCCGTTTTCAGAACGACTTGTGACGTATTTGCAGGCGGGACAGTACAAGCTCTCGAAGGCGTACCGATCGATCGCGGAGGGCGAGCGGAAAGAACGCTTACAAAATTTGATGACGACAGCGATTCGGGAATCGTTGGATCCTGAAGAGGTGCTTCAGGTCGGAACGCAAGAATTGGGCCAGGTGCTGAAGCCGTCGCGCTGTTTGATCTATCGAGCGAAAGCTGGAAATGCTGGGGTGAAGCTGAGCCATGAATTTTTGGGAGTAACGAATGATGTGCCGCTGCGGGATGACGATCGGATTGATGATCAGTCGATTCCGTCCCTGTTGGGCATGAGTTGGAACCTGGCATCCAATCCATTTTTCCAACAAATTGTCACCACACAGACGTTGGTGTTTGTGCCCGATTTGGCGCAATACTTGAAGGACACTCGGCTTGATTCTGAGTCTTTGCGCACCCTTCAGAGCTTATCAACCACGGGCAAGATTTGCAGTTGGTTAATGGTTCCCGTGATTCACCAAAATCGGCTTTTAGGTGTAATTGAACTTCACTACCATCGGCCCCAGAATTTAAATGAAAGTGAACTGGACTTGGTGAATGCGATCGCTAATCAAGTCGGAACAGCATTAATTCAGGCCGAGTCCTTTGCGAACTTAGAGGATCTAAATCAACAGCTTGAAGCGCTTGAACGGACGCGCAGTAATCTGATTGCGATTACGGGCCATGAGTTACGGACACCGCTTTCGACAATTCAGGTGTGTTTGGAAAGTTTAGCCACGGAACCTGATATGCCGCAGGAATTGCGTCAGGTGATGTTGGATGCGGCGATGGAAGATGCGCATCGAATGCGAAAGTTGATTCAGGACTTTTTGACGTTATCTCGTTTGGAAAGTGGTCGCGTTGAGTGGCGGGTGGAGCCGCAGCCCTTGCAAGAATGTATTGATTTGGCGCTGAGTAGTTTGCAAAGCCGCTATGGGATTAAGTTGCCGAAAATATCGGTGGAGATTCCAGAATTGTTGCCGTTGGTGCGGGTGGATGGAGAGTGGCTGGTGGAGGTGCTTTCAAAGCTTTTGGACAATGCGTGCAAATTTACGGATGCAACGGGCCATATTCGGATTCGAGCTGTGCAATCCCCGAATGAATCCACCAGTCTGGGAATTCAACATATGTTGGAGGTGGTGTTGGCGGATACGGGCCGTGGGATTGATTCGGCTTCGTTAGAGGCTGTGTTTGAGCGGTTTTATCAGGAAGAGGGATCGCTAAGACGGAGTGTTGGTGGGACGGGCCTTGGTCTTGCTATTTGTCGGCAGATTGTGAATGGTTGGGGCGGGCGGATTTGGGCAGAGTCGGAGGGGAAAAACCAGGGCAGTGAGTTTCACTTTACGATTCCGATCGTGGCCCTAGCATCTTAGAAGGTGTCTGAAACGTTGAAGTGAGACCCGAGACCCCTACCCCTTAATAAGGGAGAGTAGAGAATAAAGGGAATTAGAATTCAACCGCTATTGTTAACCTTAAAGACCGCGCTTAGGTCGTCGTTGTAGACCAATTGGAACTTGGTGGGTTGTTGCATGAGTTCTTTGAGTCCGGGTGGAGTTGTTCGATCGAAAGGGTCAATACACAGCACCAAGAACTTAACGCCGCCCGATTGGATAATTGGCAATCCTTCCGTTAAGGTCCACCCTGTAGAACCAAGCCGATCGATTACCTGGTTATTTAAATTCTCACCCACCAATCCATAAGGCCGTAGACCTATTGAATAGATGACGGAGTTTTTGATATTATTTTGTACCCAGCGATAGACCATGCTTTGCTGTTGACCCATGGGAAAAATCAATCCTTCGTGTCCCGGTAATCCCACTAAAGGTCGATAGGTTGTGGACTGTAGGACGATAAGCATTGTTGCAATACTGCCGGAAATAAGTAAGGGCAGGCGCGATCGTAGGGGAATCGATCGTTTCTGAAGTCGATCGATCCAAGGCGCAGGTTGTAGGAGTTGTTCTAATAAAATTGTTAAGGCATAAACTAATAGAATTCCGGTTAGGGGCATGATGACAGCGCTGTATCGAATTTGAATTAGGAAGGCTTTGCCGGATCCAGCCAAATAACCCGCTCCACTTGGGGTTAGAACTAAAGCCACGATTGCACTCAAGTTCCAAGCGGCGACGATTTGGAGTCCTAAGGGAATCGATCGGATTGAGGGCATGGATTGTGGTCGTGATCGGGAGGATTGGAATGCGGCGATTGTGAGGGGGATTAGAGAGGCTGTTGTAGCAGTGATTAGAAGGATAAAGGGGGAATTTAGCCTGTAAAGTGCGGGATTGGTGATGCTCTGTAGAATACTCAGATCGGCAGCGGCTTGAAGTTGATCCGGTGGCGTGAGTTGTCCGGTTTGGATTAGGTTTCGGGCATACCAGCCACCACCTATTGCTAATGCGGGTAATAAAATTTTGAAGAATGCCGATCGGATACGATCGATTACTGATTCTTGGTTGTCTGAATTGCTAAAAACAACGTTTAAGATTAGGGTTGCGATTAGAAAATACAATCCATTTGGCTTCGTGCCGATTAGTAATCCGAGAGCGATTCCGACAACAATAGACCAGTTCTTTGTGTGAGTTTTTGATTTCAAGAATGCCCATAGAATGACTAATCCCCAGAACAACATCGTCACATCATTGCGTGCAACATCAAAAATAAGATTTTCAAACTCTGAAAGATTGAGTAAGCCTAGGATCAGTCCGATAGAGATGATCCCTCGCCAGAAGACCGATCGGACCGGGACGACGAGATTAAAAATGATAACAGTTGCAAGCAATGATCCGGTAACTAATGCCAGAGTTGTTAAGCCCAACAGTGCGTCGTTCCGTAAGAAAACCATACTCCATAAATTAAGTAATTCATTACCACCGGGATAGTAGCCGTAGGTGCCTTCGATATGCCACCAAGTTTGTGCTTTTAAATAGGTGACGACATTGGGTAAGTGATAGCTCACGACATCCCAACTTAACGGATGGACCGATCGTACTTGTGCCCACGCTTCATCGAGCATTGTTCCTAGCGGTAATAACCCTAAAAATCCTAGGGCTACTGTTACCCCAATTCCCAAGGGACTGAGCATTACTATTTGTTCTTTTTGGGTTTCGTGCACCAGTACGGCGCGACTTCGAGACTGGAGAAATTCAGCTAGACTAAAAGCAATGGCCGAGCATAACAGTCCGATCGGGTTCAGTTGTCCAAAGACCCCCATCACTAACTGCAACACGGTGATGATAATCCAAACCAAACTTAAAAAACTGAGTAATGATTGTAAAGGTTGATAAGGAAAGATTCGATTTGCGATTCGCGCTGAAGTGACTAGGATGAATAGGGTTGCTAGAGTGAACATGACTAGTTCTAATCGCATGATTCAATCTCCTTATCAAATTCTTGAGTTAAGACATAGCTGAGTTTTTGAGCGATCGCGGTGATCCAATTTTCATCTTGCTGGGTGTAGCTGCGCGGTGCATTAGATGCAAGAATTAAGACTCCTTTTGGGGCGATCGGCTGACAGATTACGGCTTGAGCATTTTCGGGTAAGTAATTAAATTCAATTTTTCCGGGATATTTGTTTGAATCGACTAAATAGATTGCTTTTTGTTTTTCAATCACACGTTTTACTATAGTTCCGGGAAGAACTTTCGACTCGGTTGGCAGAATTCCACGACGCAGCAAAACATCCTCATCCCAAAGCAAAATGAACGATCGGGTCAGCGTATTAGTTAATAAAATGTGAGAAGCCCACGCCAATTCCGCTTGCAAATTTTCCGACAACTCCGGTTTAAACTCAAAGCATTCATCGCCCGACAATTCCACACTATCCGGCACCTTCGGCTGCACACGCTCCCATAACAAACCCACCAAAATCAGCACCGCACAGACAATCACACCCAACGCATCCGATCGGGATTGGGTCTCTGTTAATTGGACGGTCAGGAGGCGATTGGCAAAGAGAAGTAGACCCGCCACCATTCCAGCAGCGATCGGAAGTTGTCGAATAACTTGATTCTGATCAGGCTTTGCCATACTCTTTGTCCCAGTAGCGAATTCCCTTCTTCTTATACCTTGCAATGTCGCGTTTCAATTTCTCTATTTCATATTTCTCTGTTTTAGGTAGCTTCGTACCGTTCAGTATGTTGCTCAATGGCTTCGGTAGTGGCTTTGGCAATACAAAACCTGAACTGATGCAGGAACTAAAACTCCCCGAATCCGTGGGAATTGCAGTCCTACAAAATACGCCTTGGACCGCACTTGCAGGTGACGAAGATCCGACGGCTAACACCATTGTGCAAGGCTATCTCAACACCCTTAAAGCTCAAGGCTTGAATCCATCTGAACAGGGTATTTGGTTTCAATCCGGCGCGTCATTGCTGGTGGAAAATCAAGGCAAAATCCCAATTCCTGCGGCCTCTTTGACAAAAATTACCACGGCCCTTGCAGCGCTTGAAACCTGGGGACCACAGCATCAATTTGACACGACGATCGGCGTTACGGGTCCGATTCAAAATGGGGTTTTACAGGGGGATTTAGTAATTTCGGGCGGCGGCGATGCGATGTTTGTGTGGGAGGAGGCGATCGCGTTAGGGAATACATTGAATCAATTGGGCATCCAGCAGGTCACTGGGGATTTAGTAATTTCGGGCAACTTCATGATGAACTTTGAGGTTAATCCAGCCAAAGCGGGCGCGTTTTTGTATCAATCCTTAAACTCAAAAACATGGCCAGCGGATCTGACGGATCAACACAACCAAATGAAGCCAAAGCCAGCTAAACCTACGATCGCCATCAAGGGGAGTGTTCGCCTAGGAGATGTGCCCAGCGCCCGCCCCATCATCCAACACAAGTCTTTGCCGTTGCTGCACTTGGTCAAACGTCTGAATGTTTATAGCAATAATGTGATGGCCGAAACACTGTCTCAACTCTTGGGTGGTCCTCAACCGACACAACAAAAGGCGGCCTCTGTTGCATCCTTGCCGCCCGATGAGATTCAATTGATTAATGGGTCGGGACTGGGGACCGAAAACCGGATTGCACCTCATGCGACCGCCACAATGTTCAGCGCGATCGCTCGCTATGCGGAACGAAATGGATTTACAGTGTCTGATTTATTTCCGATTTCGGGGACGGATGTGGGGACATTGCTCGATCGGAATATTCCAAAGAATTCGGTAGTTAAAACGGGGACACTAAATGAGGTGAGTGCATTGTCTGGTGTCATGCCAACCCAAAATCGGGGTTTAGTTTGGTTTTCCATCGTTAACCGAGGTACTAATCTCGATGCACTTCGCCAACAACAGGATGCCTTACTAAATCGTCTTCAAGCTCACTGGGGCAGTCCAAAAACTCGTTCCAAAAGCATTACACCCACGCCCGCGATCAATACGCCGACTAGTTTGCTAGGTGCGCCCGATCGGAATGTTGTTGTTGGAAACTAGTAGAATGGAGATTCATTCGCTGTAATATTTGAGGTCTTTATGGCATTCAGTCGCTATAAAAGTTTAGCAACGACAGTGAAAGAGTTCCAAATCACCTATGCTCAGGATGACTTTTTGACGGCAGTTGCGTTTCAGATTCCGCTGAGTTTTCGGGAGGATTTAGAATTTGTGATGCGGGAGGGAGTGGTAGATAATTCGGAGTTTGCAATTTGTGAGAATTTGGTTTATCCCGTTTTGAAGGAGATTTGGAAACCGTATTATCAACAGTTTACCTGGTGGAGTCATCAGTCGTTGACCTATGATGATTCGCTGTCGGGCTTTCCTGAGTATATTTTGGCCCGCCGATCGCCCCTCGGAAAGATTGTATTTGATCAGCCCTATTTCATTTTGGTGGAGGCAAAACAAGATAATTTTGATGCGGCTTGGGGACAATGTTTGGCGGAGATGATTGCGGCGCAGAAGTTAAATGAAGATGAACAAATGACGGTTTTTGGGATTACAAGTAATGGCGATCGATGGCAGTTTGGGAAGTTGTCCGATGGTCGTTTTACGCTGAATCGAACGTTTTATACCATTCAGGACTTAGATTCATTGTTTGGTATTTTAAATGGTATTTTCAAACAATGTCAGGAGCAATTAAAGAAAATAATCTAATTATTTAACTTGATTTGATAAGGAATGTTGTAACTTAGACAGAGAAGGATTTATCCAAGCGTTGCCCATGCCTCCAGAACCTCTATTGCCTGAGTCAGAAGATGGTCAAGCAGTCCAAGACGATCGGCCTGTTTATTTTCGATCGATCGAAGTCGAAAATGTCCTCTGCTTCAAATCCCGCCAAACACTTGATCTCACGGATACAAATGGTTATCCCGCACAATGGACCGTTATTCTGGGCGATAATGGTGTTGGCAAAACAACGTTATTAAGATGTTTGGCTGGAATGGAACCAATTCCTGATAACTTTAACGCTAATGATTCTTCGCCGAAATTTGTTGCTCCTCTGTGCTTAAACAGAAAAGTCCATATTTCATGGAGAAAATCACTTGGTCAAAATTTAGCTACACTAAGAGTTAGTTTCATGATTGGAAGATTTTATGATGGAAAGGTAAAAGTTCCTTCTAATACACCACAACTTTCATTATTATTGGATTGCGTCAGCGAAATTCAAACGAATGCATCAATTACAAGAATAAATAAGGATTATTCGTCTGAATTTTACAATACTGTAAATCTACCTAACTGTTATGGCTATGGCGCAAATCGTAGAATGGAGGCTACATCACTAACGAAATCATTAGAATCTGATAGTACAGCAAGTCTTTTTTCTGAAAATTCAACACTTTTGAATGCTGAAGAATGGTTATTGCAGGCGGATTATTCGATAGCACTTTCTGCCCGTAGTGGAACTGTTAATCCAAAATTAGAACGTCGTTATCAACTTATTATCGAAATTCTCAAAGAACTTTTACCGGATGTCGAAGATGTACGGATTGTAATGGCAGGTGAAAATCGATCGGGTGCGATCGCCGAATTCCTCACGCCTTACGGTTGGGTTCCCTTGTCTAGCTTAGGGTTGGGCTATCGGACTGTTATTGCTTGGACAGTAGATTTGGCTGCAAGAATGCTCGATCGGTATCCTGACAGCGACGATCCATTGTCTGAACCTGCCGTTGTACTGGTTGATGAAATTGATCTACATCTTCATCCCAAATGGCAACGCACTATTATGACTTTCTTGGGCGATCGATTTAAAAATACGCAATTCATTGTCACTGCCCACAGCCCACTCGTCGTACAAGCTGCACAAAATGCAAATCTTGTTTTATTGCGACGTGAAGGGGATGAAGTAATGATTGATAATAATCCAGAAATCATTAAGAACTGGCGCGTTGATCAAGTTTTAACCAGTGTCTTTGAATTGCCCAGTGCATTACCTATTGAGATTGAAGCTCTTATAGAACGCCGCCGAAAACTGATTTTAAAATCTAAACGCACTGCGAAAGATGAACGTGAACTAAAAAGACTTGAAGAGAAAATTGGTACTATTCCCACTGCAGAATCCTACGAAGATATACATGCCATGGATATCATCCGACAAGCTGCAAAACTTCTTGAAAATCGCTAACTCTGACCATCGTGATCCGAATTTATAAACCCACCGTACCCACTAAGCTCATTCAAGATGGTTTTAAAAAAGCTGAGGCTCATCTTCAGGATTATTTAAAAGATCCAGCATACGGCACTGGGAAAAAACAATTCAAATTTTCTCCAAAAACATACGGTCACACCGATGTCAGAGAATTACTGATGGATTGTCAGCATCATAAATGTTGCTACTGTGAGAAGAAAGTCGGCCAGAGTCGAGATATCGAACATTTTCGACCTAAAAGTGCTTACAAGCAAAAAAATGAGCAACCTCTCCAATATCCAGGATATTACTGGCTTGCCTATGATTGGGAGAATCTTTATTTGAGCTGCAGAGACTGTAACTCAAATAAGGCAAACTACTTTCCCCTTGCAGTGGCAAAGAATCGCGCCCAACTGCATAAAAACAATGTTTCTATTGAAAAACCCCTCCTCATTGATCCTGAAAAATTAGATCCCGAAAAACATATTGGATTCATTGGACAATATCCTTATTCCAAGTCCAGAGGTAAACAAGGGCAAATAACGATCGATATTCTTAAGCTCGATCGCAAAGATCTAGATTCATCGCGGTTTGACCATCTTGACAAGATGAAAATACTGTATCAAATCATTCAACTCGCAAAAGATATCCCCAATAATTTAGAATTTCAAACTGTCTCAAATAATGCTCAGAAATTCTTACAAGATGCCGCATTAGATTCTGCCGAATTTGCTGCTGCAACCCGGAGTGCAATCGCAGATGGATTTCGAGAAGTCAACACAGGCTCTAATCGCTAACAGTCCAACGTGGCCAACCCTGCTTCTGGTCCCAAAATTGAAATATAGGGCTGCCCGAAAACTCGCTTGGCTGTCCTTCGTAGTGTTTCTGCACTTAGGCTCTTGATTTCCGTCTGGAGCCGATCGTCGTAGGTTAAGCCAAGTCCTAACATTTCATACCAAGCAAAGGTCTGGGCCAATTGAGCATTGGTTTGTTTGCTCAGCGCATATTGACCGAGAAATTTATCTTTTGCGGTTTGCAGTTCGAGTTCTGTTAACGTGATTTCCGTCAAACGATGTAGTTCCGATCGTAATCCATCCAGCGCCGTTGCCGTATTCTCTGGAGCGGTGCCAATGTATCCTACGAAAAACGACGTATCGAGCCGCATAGGATAAAATGCCGACACTTCATAGGCGAGGCCGCGTCGTTCCCGCAATTCCACAAACAGTCGGCTAGACAATCCACCGGAAAGATAACTATTAAGCAACTTCAAAGCAGGGTAGTCAGATTTGTCTGGCGTGATGGCCGGGGCTAAATATCCCACCATAACGATCGATTGTGCGGTGTCTTGAGGCGTGACGATA
Source organism: Synechococcales cyanobacterium 340R_concoct_173_sub (assembly GCA_025354065.1). The sequence continues at coordinate 18,556 of JANXNM010000265.1, forward strand.
GTTTTTGGATGGTGACTAATAGTAGGCAGTGATGGCTTTATAAGTGCAGTATCGGGCGCATTCCAATCTCCGAAGACGCGAGAAACTTGCTGTATGGCATGATCAACAGTGATTCGTCCGGCAATACTAATCACTAAATTATCGGACCGAAAAATTTGCTGGTGATAGGTTTGTAAATCCTCCCGCGTCAGATTCGATACGCTTTCTTCAGTTCCTAGTCCTGAATCTGAATAGGGATGATCGCCATAAAATGCCTGCCGCAATTTATTCATGGCCACACTAGACGGCTGTTCTTGTTGCGATCGAATTCCTTGGAGTGTCAGTTTTCGTTCTAGTTCAATTTCCTCATCTGGAAAGGAAGGCGATCGGATGATTTCTCCGGCCAATGCCAAAATTCCACCAAAGTCAGCAGATACGGTTTTGACCGTGACTTGAAAGTGATCCACTGAACTATCGGTGCCCAGACCTGCTCCAATGGCTTCGACTTGTTCTGCGATTTCAAAAGACGATCGGTTTACGGTTCCTTTAGTCAGAAGCGATGACACCAGCTGGGCTATACCAGGTTTTGCTTCAAACCGCTGCCCGCCCTGCATTAGCATTCGTGCTGAAACGATGTCGGCGGATGGGTTTTCGGTGACAATTAGGACAATTCCATTGGCTAAAACTGTACGGTGGACCGATCGATTCATGGCTTGAAAAATTTCAAAGGAAACGGATCTCTCTTTATCTTGAACGGTCACAGGGCGTTTCCTTCACAACGTAATGTTTTAATTATAGAGAATTTGCGGCCCCTCTCCAATTTGTTGCGCAACGAACTCATCATCAAGTTTGCTACCCTAGATATGAACTGGTTAATCTGT
>JANXNM010000336.1 GCA_025354065.1 Synechococcales cyanobacterium 340R_concoct_173_sub
GCAGCGTTGCAGTTAGTGATTGAGGTGGATGGTGATGTGCATGAGTTTGAACAAGCGCAGGTTTATGATGAAATTCGATCGAAGATTTTGCAGAGTTATGGTTTGCAAGTTTTGCGAGTAACGAATGCGGAGGTATTGGGGGAGTTTGAGAGAGTCTACGAACGGGTTTGGGCGTTTTTGGATTTGACGGATAGGCTCGATCCCCCTAACCCCCTTAAAAAGGGGGAACTGGAGATGGAGGGGGAATGAATTCAAATTCAAACAAAACTAACACTATTAAAATCACTTCTTAGTCCCCCTTACCAAGGGGGATTTAGGGGGATCGAAATCATGTCGTAGGAAGTGAGGCTATAACTTATTCTTACTTTCGGGCTGGAAAGCAGGCACGCTACAGTTTGCAAATCGTTGAACCGAAAGAAAAGGAGATAACCCCCACAACACCCAACTCACCACCACACATCACCCAATCACCCAACAAACCAACACATCTCGGTAACTCTCCGCCCGGAGAAAGGATAAGATTTTTCTTTAGTTCAGAATAGCTCACGTAGTCTTTTGTATCTAAACTCTTCCATCCTACTTTAACGCAAAAGCGGTCCCAATCTTTACCTGAATTCATCGGACTCCCGCCTTTCTCCCAGATCTTTTTCTGCACTGAGAACCCAAAATGTCCATTACTCGCTGTTACCCAGAGGTTATCGATCGCTCTTAAGTCCTCACAAGGAAAGTTCTCTAGATCTTCTCGATCAAAACTTTGCCCTTCGTCCTTCCCAACCGTCGTAATCATTAATCGATAAGTTTCTTGGTCCGCTGCTCTCCATTCACCCGCATTCACTAGTCTTGCGAGTTCAGCATATTTCGAGTCTTTCACCGAAGCCTTTAGCCCATTCTCCAGATCGCTAATGAGTGTTGAATCATCAATTTGTTTAGTTGTCTCTCGATATAACTGATCTGCAAGATCAGGTTTATTTTGTCGCAATGCTTCACGAATCAACGTCGTCGGATTGACCAATCCCACATACAGCAACATCAGCCGTGGCCAAGAATCTGCAAACTCACCAGAAATATTAAAATGCTCATACAGCAATGATTCTTGACCTGTCTTCACTATTTCCATCGCCGCCAAATATTCTTGAAAACTCAAATGCGAAAATTCATACTCATCTTCCTGACGAATCAACAACTCACCCACCGTCGTCACCTGCTCCAAAAACTCCTCTGCATCAATGTTCTCCCCCTTCTCTTCAATCACAGCTTGTAATGTTGACAATACAATTTTTCGATCGAGTAATCGACACTGACGCTTCATCATTTCCAATGCTAACGGCTGCAAAATAGCTTGAGCATCACAATTCAGCAATACCGTCTCCAATTTCCGCTCCCGATCGCCCGGTCGGTCTTGCAATTGCAAATTACAAATTTCCTGATAGAGTTTCACGCGCTGTCGAGGAAGATTTGCACCATTAAAACGACGGTGAAACGTAGCCATCATCATCAATAGCAACGGATTCTTCGCCATATCTTTCAGTTCTTGCCGTCCATTGATTTGGGCATACAAATCATCTGCTTCTGTTTGCGCCAATTGATACACCGCCTCATCTTCCCGTCGCCGCACAAACACCTCCTGACAGCGATACCAGCGATCGATAAAATTCCGCCGCTGCCCATCATCAAACTCCTGCACCCAAAACGCCATCAAACCATCTAACCGATCGTGACCTTTTTGCTGACGTTCGTATGCCTTTGGTCGAGACGTGAGAATAAATACCGATTTTGGATAAGCATTGATTTGGTCATTCATCCACTTCGCCATCGCGCTTCTCATCATCAATGGCACTTCATCCAACCCATCCAGAAGAATAACAGCACGCCCCTCCTGCAAAACCCGCTGCGACCAACCCTCCGGCACCACCAAACTCTTCCCACCCGGCAACGCAGGAATGTAGTGCTTAGTCATGAATTCAGCCAACGGCGGCGGATTATCACTTGAAAGTAAATCCCGATTCTTTCCCAAAATAATCAACATTGGAATCTTTCGCTTGAGACCTTTTCTCTGTTTGTCCTTGCTATAGGCATAGGTCACTTGTTGCATCAGCGTCGTTTTTCCATAACCACCCCAGGCTTTCAATACTATCCGCTGAAACTCTGGCTCCTTCTCCGATCGCTCCAACAAATCCCAAATCTGCGACCGATCGTTCAATGCCAAATCTCCCTCTTGCCGCATTCCCATTTCCGCCCTCGCATACCCCGGATCCTGAGCATTATGATCCAGCCGAAGATCCACAAACACTTTCTCTAGCAGTGAAGCAAAAATCCCATCATACTGAGGAATCCCGACGCTCTTAATATCTAAACACTTCAATGCTTGAGCATCCCAATACTTCTCCTCAAACGGACGATCGATGAACGGACCCTTAGCAGCATTCTCCGCCTTATTAGCGAGGGTTGCACCCACAACATCTGCACCTTCCTTCGTCTTCCTCAAAGTTGGTGCAGCTACTGCATAAACAATGCCACCCCCAAAGCCGATCGCCCCAGCCGTCGCTATCTTCGGCAAATCACTAGCAATAAACAATGAAATAAACGTCGCAAATCCTCCGCCCCCGATCGCTTTAATTACCATGTCAGCGACCTGCTGATTCCAGATTGACCCTTTCTCTTCAGTTTTAGCTTCCGGCAAATTCTCTTGGTCAGTCATGGCAATAGTAAGGGCGATCGGTTTCCCCTAATTCTACACGCCACAAAAACTAAATTCCGCCAACCGAGAGAAGTCCGATCGCCCCTTTCTTGTAAGGCTGCAAAATAGGACCGATCGAGTTTGAATACCAAAATAAAAAAACAGTAACTCCATACAATGAAATTACTGCTTCCTATGATTAAAAGAACCGATCGAATTTGAATGCTTTTTCAGTCTTCGTGATGTGCAAAACGGTTGAAAAGGAAGTCTAGGGCTTGATTTCGCAATTGGATATAACGTGGGTCTTCCAAGATCACCGCCCGATCGCGAGGTCGATCGAATGGGATTTCTAAGATTTCTCCGATTTTTGCCGACGGTCCATTACTCATCATCACGAGTCGATCGCACAGGAAAAGCGCTTCATCAATGTCGTGGGTAATCATCATCACGGTGATGCGATGTTCTTCCCAAATGTCGAGT
>JANXNM010000404.1 GCA_025354065.1 Synechococcales cyanobacterium 340R_concoct_173_sub
CCGATCGTTGCAAAAGGTGAAACATAAGAATTCCTCAATGTAAAGTGATTATCTGAGAAGCAAGGGAATGAAAAGTAGGCGTTTAGATCTTCCAGACCAACTGTTTCACTTAACGATAGAAGTTAGGTTCTCGGTCGGTGAATTGGTCTCCAACTGACGTGGTATTCGGTTGTAGATAAGGTTTTTGAGTTGGTCGATCGAATCCGAGTAGTGTTTTAGCACCTCCTGGTTGTTTAGCCCAAACCGTAACACTTGGCTGGCGGGTCCAATTCTCTCTTGTAACGCTGAGAAATAAGACAGGGATAATTTGCCCTTGTTGTTCGCCAGAAATATTGATTTTGACCTCACTAATTTGCGGGTCACTAAAAGATTGATTTGCACTGTCCTGTGCGATCGACTCTGCTTTTTGTTGCAGGCCTTGAAAGGTGACTAATCCATTACTAACAACATCAATTTGATAGGTTACCAAACGCGTTTTAGCCTCAACACGAGGTGCGATCGTGCCCAACACAACTGAAGTTACAAGCAGGAAAAATAGGCTTCTCATAGCTATACCGAATTAGAGACTATATAGAACTTGGTCAATCAAACTCTGCTTAAAAATTGGATGAACCTCAAGTGACATGGGGAGTGAAAAACTTGAGATTTCAATCATTACTTCTTGAATCTGAAAGTTTTTGATGAGCTTGAATTTAAGTTGCCTTAATAAATGGTCCCGGTCGGAACTATCTAAATCTGCTTTGACCTGGATTTTGAGGCAAAGGACAGTCGTCTCTCGAGTAAGAGACCAAATCTGCAAAGTCTCGATCTCCTTCACATTCTGAAAGTCTGCAATAAATTTATGAACCTCCTGTAGATTTACTGATTTCGGGGCATATTGAAGAAGAACATCGAGGCTTTCTTTGATCAAAGGAATCGTACTCAAGAGTGTTAAACCTGCCACCATGAATCCGATACAGGTATCAATCCAAAAACAGTGCCAGAGATGAATACTAATCCCCGCAATCAGCGCACCAACAGAACCGACGAAATCAGAAGCAATGTGTAAAACAACTGCTCTTAGATTTAAGTCATCTCGACTACTTTTGTTGAGCGTAATCAGGTTAAAGCCGTTGACAAGCAACCCCACGATCGACCCAAAAAGCATGGGAACGCTCAAAATATTCTGAGGTGTCTGCCAACGGGAGAAGCTCTCATAAATAATCCAAATGGAAACTCCAAGTAGACTCAAGCCATTTAGGAATGCGGCTATAACTTCTAGCCGATGGTGCCCAAATGTTGCCCGATCGTCCGCTGGTCTTCGCGCTAGAGCGATTGCCAACAACGTTAGGGCCAATGCAAAAACGTCCGAAAACAAATGGCCAGCATCAACTTGAAGCGTCAAGCTTCCACTCCAGTGTCCAACAATCCACTGGCCTAGACAGAAGATGGTAACGACTATCAGAGAGGTTCTAACGGCTTGCAGTTTTCCATCGGGATTACTACTGACAGAATGCTGTACACCACAGAAACAAGATGGCATCAAAAATGTATCAAAACCAAACCATGAGTTTCGACCCGTAACCGCCATGCGACACCATCACTTTGGAATGCTGATTATACTGAGTGGACTAGTCTTAAAATTTAATCTTTCAATCTTTTACCTGACAGAATTACTTAGACAGTATCAGACTAGTCCTAGAGTTTGCGTTAAGAGGGGATTAAACGTAAGTAAATTTGAGGAAATAGGACGAATGGTTTCAAATTCTTAACTAACTGTTAACCAAATAACAGATCTCTCCTATTTCTCTTTACCAAATTTATAGGTTGAGATGACGGTGTCTTAATCTCACACTTGTATTATTTAGTTGTTTGGCCAAAATCCTGAATATCAGTAGACTTTCAGATTGTGCATCTTGATTCTTGTCGTTCTGCATAGTTTCTTACTCTCTATCTAAATACGTAGCTCCCATTAATTATGGCTTCCAAGATGTTTAACCGTTCTTCTTTGATACCCAGTGCGATCGCCTCGATCGTGGCCGTCTCTAGTCTTGCATCTACTGCACAAGCGCAAATCAAAGCCGATGGTTCTAGTACCGTTTTTCCATTGACCGAACGTGCTGCATCTGATTTTCAAAAGTCTTCCGGTAAAAAGGTGACAGTTGGAGTTTCAGGGACAGGTGGTGGTTTTAAGAAATTTTGCAAAGGCGAGACTGACATCTCCAATGCATCCCGTCCCATTCTTGAAAAAGAACTAAAAATCTGTCGTGAAGCCGGAATCAAGTTTATTGAAATTCCGATCGCAATGGATGCCCTAACAATTGTTGTAAATCCTAGCAATCCTGTTAATGACATCAGCACTGGCGATTTGAAAAAAATCTGGGACACCGGAAGCAGCATCAAAAAATGGAACGAGGCCAACAGCAGCTTCCCAGATTTGCCCATCAAGCTCTTTGGACCCGGTGCTGACTCTGGAACCTTTGACTATTTCACCGAAGCTATCAACGGTAAAGCAAAACAAAGCCGCACTGACTTCACCGGAAGCGAAGATGACAATGTGTTGGTCCAAGGTGTCGCTCGCGATAAAAATGCTATGGGTTACTTCGGATTTGCCTATTATCAAAAGAACCAAAGCCGCCTGAAAGCACTCTCTGTTAACGGTGTTGCACCAAGCCTACAGAATGTGACTAATGGAACCTATCGTCCGTTGTCTCGTCCACTCTTTGTTTATGTCAATGCAGAGAAGCTCAAGAACAATGGTGACTTGCAGACCTTTCTGAATGCATACCTGAATGGTGCAACTGAGATTAACAATAAAGTTGGTTATTTGCCTCTTCCTGGCTATATCTATAGTGTAGGTAAAAAACATCTGTCTGAAGGTAAGACAGGGACACGGTTTGGTGGAAAAGAGCCGACCGATTTGAAGATTGCTGACCTAGCAAATATGCAGCCAAAAGACTAGGTTTAGATTTTGGATTTCGGAGATAGTCTATATAGATTTTCTTCGAGATCCAAATCTTTTCGATTTCTTAACAAAGTACTTTATTGACATGACAATTTCTTCTCTCTCAAAGGCGATCGCTGCTGCTCCCCGGAAACAGGTGATTCGACGGTTGAAGGAACGGTTCATAGAATCGGTCCTGTTTTTATGCGCATTTTCTTGCGTGGCAGTAACGATCGCCATTATGGTGATTTTAGGTACAGAGTCTATTGGACTGTTTAAAACTGTTTCGCTTTGGGAGTTTTTTACGGGAACTGAATGGGCACCGCTATTTGAACCCGCTAAATATGGGATTTTGCCATTGGTTTGTGGGACCGTAACAACGAGTGCGATCGCATTGTTTGTTGCAATTCCAATCGGAACAACGATCGCATTGTTTCTAAGTGAATTTGCCTCACAAAAGGTACGGGTTTGGGTAAAGCCAATTTTAGAAATTCTGGCGGGTGTTCCAACAGTAGTTTATGGTTATTTTGCGTTACTATTTGTCACGCCACTATTGCAAATTTTATTACCTGATTTGCCAGGATTTAATATGTTGGCAGCAGGTTTAGTCATGGGGATCATGATCGTTCCTCAAATTAGTTCCATGAGCGAAGATGCAATGCGATCGGTCCCTGACGAATTACGAGAAGGCTCGTATGCCGCAGGCGCGACAAAGTTACAAACTGCTTGGAATGTTGTCTTTCCCGCTGCATTTTCTGGGGTGTCTTCTGCTTATATTTTGGGCATCTCTCGTGCTGTAGGCGAGACCATGATTGTATCGATCGCGGCGGGATTACAGGCGACTGTATCGTTTAATCCGATGGATTCAGCGGCAACGATGACCGCTTATATTGTGCAGGTGAGTCTGGGCGATTTACCCCATGGCTCTACAGGCTACCAAACAATTTTTGCAGTAGGTTTTCTCTTAGTCTCAATGACATTGGTCTTTAATACGATCGGTCATTGGTTAAAACGCCGCTATCGCGAACAATATTAGCCAAAAATTGGCCAAGAATACTGATAGTTCTTGCTATTTTATTTTCCGTACTATTTCAATAATGGATCTGTCCAATGGCAACTTCTATCTCGTCACCATCATCATCAACTCCTCTCTCCCCTATCCAATTGTCGGTTATTCAACGAAAGCGTCGGAGTAATCTCTTTTCAGCAGCAGGGATATTATCAATCCTGATTGCCCTAATGACGCTAATCGCACTAGTTCTACAATTGTTTATTCAAGGACTACCCAAGCTTAATTGGCAATTTCTAACATCTTTTGCAGATCCGGAAGCTAGTTTGGCAGGGGTATTGGCGGCCTTAGTGGGAAGTTGTTTGGTCATGTTGGTGACAGCAGCGACAGCGGTTCCAGTGGGAATTGGAGCGGGGCTTTATTTAGAAGAATATGTTAAACGAAATAAGTTTTCAGATCTAATTGAAATTAATGTAACCAATCTAGCCGGGGTGCCATCTATTGTTTATGGACTCTTGGCGTTGGGATTATTTAAATATTACTTCAGCCTTGGGGAAAGCATTCTAACAGCGGGATTAACCCTAGCGCTATTGGTTTTGCCTGTGGTGATTGTCGCCACTAGAGAATCCGTCCGATCCATTCCCAGTTCTCTTAGAGAGGCTGCCTATGCGATGGGTGCAAGTAAATCCCAAATGGTCTTCGATCATTTATTACCCTATGCCTTTGGCAATATTCTCACGGGTGTGATCATCGGCTTATCACGGGCGATCGGTGAAACAGCTCCCTTAGTGACCATAGGCGCACTTACCTTCATTGCCTTTCTACCAGAATCTCCCATCCAGTCAGGCTTCCCCTTTATCTCATTTGAATGGCTAAAAGCACCCTTTACAGTTCTACCTATTCAAATGTTTAATTGGGTTTCTCGACCAGAACCAGAATTCCAAGTAAACGCTGCTGCTGCCGGAATTGTGTTACTCAGCTTGACGCTAATGATGAATTCGATCGCCATCTATTTACGCTATCGAATTCAGAAAAGCCTGAAATGGTAGCACTATCTTAAATTTTTGGTTATTTATTATGAATTCTAAAAGTATCATGACCAACATAGATTCCCCAGTCTCTCAAGCTCCTCCCAAGGTAGAAGTCTCAAATTTAAACTTCTACTATGGCGATAAACACGCTATTAAAAACGTCAATCTCACTTTACCTAAGAACAAAATTACCGCCTTAATAGGTCCATCGGGTTGTGGGAAAACGACGTTGTTACGATGCTTTAACCGAATGCACGATCTCTATGACGGAAATCGCTATGAAGGCGAAATAGTTTTAGATGGTCAGGTGAATATCTTGTCGCGGCGCATTGATCCGATCGAAGTGCGGATGCGGGTCGGCATGGTATTTCAGCGCCCTAATCCATTCCCGAAAAGCATCTTTGAAAATGTCGCCTATGGGTTACGGGTGCGGGGCGAAAAGAACAAATCTTTCATTGCAGACAAAGTAGAAGAAGCATTGAAAGCATCCGCTCTTTGGAATGAAGTCAGCGATCGGCTCAAAGATATGGCATTTAATCTTTCGGGCGGTCAACAGCAACGTCTCTGCATTGCCCGTGCATTGGCAACGGACCCGGAACTCATTCTATTTGATGAACCGACATCTGCTTTGGACCCGATCGCAACTCGAAATATTGAGGACTTAATGGATGGACTGAAAAAACAAGTGACAATTTTAATTGTGACGCACAGTATGCAGCAAGCAGCCCGTCTTTCTGATTACACTGCTTTTATGTATTTGGGCGAGATGCTGGAATGCGATCGGACAGAGGCCATTTTCAAACATGCCGCGCAACTCCGAACTCGCGATTATGTCTCCGGTCGATTTGGCTAATTCTATTGGATTAAGTCAGTTCTGTATTGTTCAATCTGTTGTTTAAGGCGTGCTGTTCCATTATTCCAATCATTCACCATGACCCAACTTACTCCCCCACCTGAAACCGAAAACCCGATCTTTGAATTCAC
>JANXNM010000455.1 GCA_025354065.1 Synechococcales cyanobacterium 340R_concoct_173_sub
TTTCTCATCGGATTCCTTAGTACATATGCAAGTTTATTTATTCTGACAAGGCTAGATTAATGATAGATAAATCCTAGATTAAGCTGTGGCAGGAGCATTTAAGTCCTGATTGCGCAGGTTGCCTGGCTCGGTACTCTTCCCACCTCCGGCGCAGTCAATGCAACTAATCTATCCGCTGAACGATCAATTTGGGTAGCTTCAACGATCGTATCTTTACTCTGAGCTGTAGATTGAACTGCGATCGGTATATTAGCAGATGTTGCAGAGAGACCCGGAACTTGAAGATCATTCTAGACGCGTTGAGAGTTGGAATCATTGCTAGGAGTCTTGGGAATGCCACCCCGTCCGGTGATAATAAATTTTCCTTGTTTACTGCTCCCACAGTCGTCACTGACATGACTTTTATCTCCCAAATCACTCGCTAAATTAGGCATTTGTGTTTGAGGTGTGATGCTGAGATTATTGATGGTGACATTGCCATTCAATCCAAATTCAGAGCTGGCTGTGATGTCATTTCCATTGGTTAACCGATCGCGATAACTAAGTCCAAAAACTGCCTTTGTATTGATTTTGATATTACCGCCAGAACCCTGGGAAGCATTAGCAACAATGTCACTATTTCCTAGTCCAACAATTACATCATTATTAAGTGTAATATTTCCACCATCACCTGCAATTAAGGATTGAGATTCAATTCGGCTCCGATCGCGCAAAAGTAACTGCTGTGATGTTAGTTGGATATTACCGCCAGATGTATTTAGGGTCGAACTTGTGATCGTTGCCTGACTAGAAAGTGCGATTTTTCCAGCATTCACAATAATCATTCCCCCCTCCAGTCCCTTCATTAGTGACAGATAAGCTGGCTCCATTTTGTGCCAAATTGTAATCCAATGGGTTGCCATCTGCCTGCACAGATTGTGCCTGCACAACAGTTGAAATACTACATAATAGGCAAGTTATTCCAAGGGTAGTTAAGTAGGCGTTGCAGATTTACGGTATGAGGGTTTAGGGAATAGGTACATCCCAAAATTTGAGATAGTGAAGTAGCACTTTAACCGAATGCCTCAGCATTTCCTCTGATTTGGAATAGCACAACGTCTTTCGATGTAAGCGGGCCAG
>JANXNM010000459.1 GCA_025354065.1 Synechococcales cyanobacterium 340R_concoct_173_sub
TTTTTGAGTTGATAGAGAACGCCATCTAGAAGTTCTCGTTTGGTCCAATTAGAAGGTCTGGTCTGTTTTTTGGGAGGTAGCACTTCTAGCAGAAGCGGTTCAAGGACTTCCCATTCTTTATCGGTTAGACTGCTGGAATAGACCATAGGACTAGTGAATATGAGTTTTTTACGATGCTTTTAGCATACCTTAGAATGTCAAATAGGTTCTATGTGCGAGGCTCGGGAAGAAGGACGGGAAGAAGGACGACGAGAGCTTGTATTTATGCTGCTGAGTTATAAATTTGATGAATTGTCTATGAAAAACCAAGCTCAGGTTCAAGCTCTAGAGTTCGATCGTCTACAGGCACTGAGTAAAGCGTTACTTAGATTTACTGATATTGTAGAGTTAGAGAATTGGTTTTAACGGTTGCTGATTTGAGGAACTATGTATTTTCCACTACGTCCTGTAAGATACGTCGCTACAATTTGAGCGTGCAGACTTAAGGAGAATTTTGATGCGTAGTGTCAGAAATAGTGTAATCAAGCAACTTGCGGGGACTTTGGTCTTCAGTCTAGGGATGGTTTTGGGGCCGATCGGTAGTAGTCAAGCTGCTGAAGAAATTACGTTACGGTTTGGGCCATTTGAGCAGACTGTGAAGGTTGAAGAGGTGGAGAGCTATGCAAAAACGGGACAACTGTCTCCGAATCTGCAACTTTTTAGCCCATTTTTAACGCCGTCTGTCCGTAAGGGACTCACGACAAAATTAGACCTGAATCCTAAAGTCGTGGGCCGCGTCGTGGGAGATCTACTTAAGTCGCCCGCAGGTCAGCAGCTTATGGCAAATGTTCAAACGGCTTCTCCAGGATTAACGCCAGAAATGTTGCAGGTTGGGGTTTCGTTGGCGGCGGCTCAGTTTGGTGCTGTGGATGCGATCGGAGTTTTGAGGACGATTCCGACCAAAACACTCACGATTGATTTGTCACAGGCTGCTGCGATCGCGTCAAAAATTAATCTGAATTATTGGAAAAGCCAAGCCTTAGGCGGATTACTTGAAAAAAGTTTGTTTGTGGAGGACACCGCAAATTTTAAGAGTGCGATCGATCCGAGCGTCCCAGGACCGATCGCATATCAGCGCCAGAGCTTGAAGCTGGTGGACGGGACGCGAAACGATCGGGAAGTTCCGGTTGATTTGTATTTGAGTGAGGCAGCGACCCCAGGATCGCCCACGGTGGTTATTTCGCCAGGATTTGAAGCCAGTAAGAGCTTTCTCGGTTATTTGGGTAGCCATTTTGCATCTTATGGCATTAATACAATCGTTGTCGAGCATCCATCGGTATTGAATTTATTTAAGCTATCGGCATTTGATGTCGAGAAGTTGTTGCCTTCACAAGAATTGCTCGATCGTCCAAAGGATTTACAGTTTGCATTGAATGAATTGGGCAAAGAATCTAATCTTAAACTCAATTTAAATCAAGTTGTAGTTCTAGGACATTCTATGGGCGGCTATGATGCGCTGGCGTTAGCGGGCGGTGAGCTTCAGCTTGATGAATTACGCCAATTCTGTCAGCAGCGTAATCGTTTAATTACCCGATCGCCAGCCGATTGGTTGCAATGTGCGGGTAAATCAATTAAAGAACGCAGCCTAAATTTAAAGGATAATCGAGTCATTGGGACTATTGTTCTGAATCCGGTTGCAGGTCAAATTTTTGGGAAGTCAGGATTGAAGCAGTTAACAACGCCAACGTTGATGCTAACGAGTACTGAAGATGCCTTGACTCCCACCTTTGATCAGCAATTACAGCCCTTTATGCAATTACCTACGCCAAAGTATTTGATTACTGCGATCGGTGCAACTCATTTAAGTGTGAGCGATCGGTTTAATGCAAAGAATGATGACAAGGCGTTAATTAAAGAACGTGTCGGATCAGATACTGAAAATCTTCGAGCTGTTGTACGCGGGACGAGTTTAGCCTTTGTAAAGCAGTTTATGAACGATCGCGATCAATACAAACCATTCCTAACATCAGGATATGTTCAATCACGATCGACTTCTAATTTGCCTTTGCGATTGAATTCCGAATTGCCGAGCAGTATTAGTAGACTTTTGAATTTGGCTGGAGTGTTTTAGTGAAATTCAAAATGTACTGAAAAGCAAATCCAAAGTCCGAAGTTTTCCTGTGGTGGGAGAAGCAATCACCCTATGATCATTTACAAAGTTGAAATTGATCATAGGGCAATCGTATTCAGGTTGATTCCTTTAGATTTGCTATGGAGATTCCTGTGTCAATCGTTTCATGATTCTCAGAACCATTGCCAAATCATCATCATTATCTAAAACGAACTCTTTCGATCGTCCGTAATAAGGCACTTCCTGCTGCGCCAACTTCAGAAAAACAAAGTTACTGCCATTCGTCACCCAGCCATAGACAGGATGTCCTGGATTTGGTGCGCCGAGCATGTAGGACAATACCTGCGGAATCCCGACTTTTAGCGATAACTCTGCCCGCTTAGATTCAATCACCAAAACCCAAAACTGTTCCTTTAGCACCAGAACATCCATCCGGCCCCGCACTGAAAAATCACCACTATCGACCACAATTTCTACTTCTTCTTCGGTACTGATATAAAACGGTGGAAAAAACAATCCGGCTAAATCTAGGAGTGGAGAGACTATTGCTAACTTCACTGTGCTTTCTAGAATCGATCGTCGGGTCAGATTTTCATAGGCTGCGCGGACCCGTAGAAGGCGTTCCTGCTCGCGATCGTTCAACTCTGGTAATGCTTCATTCCATTCCGGGAAAAAATCCTCTTCTGCCTGAACCAGTCCAAAGCGGTGTTCCAATATGTATAGCGTGACTTTATCGGCAGATAGGGTTTGCATTAGACCTGTTCCTTTTCCATTCGAGGTATGGTCTCGATTAACCAGATTAATTGTGAGTTTATTTTAGCGTGAGTCGAGGTGAATCGTTCTGGTGAATGCCTTTAGGTTAGCGAATGAGAAGCGATGGCCTATGGATTGGCACCGATCACCCCTTCCCCACTGGCAAATCATCGGATGAACGATCGTCTCTCACGACCCATTCAAACACGATCGTCCTTCAACTCCACCATCACCGAAAAAATCGACCTCCACAAGTGTCACTCTAATGACTAGGTTCGATCGGTAGAACGACTGGCCCTAGCAAGTCTTTGCATCTGGTCACATCTGAGTTATGCTAAACAATAACAATACCCCCCACGCCTATCAACGATGCGCACCATGGGGGGTTCCTCTTTGCGACTTGCATTCATGAAATTTGACAAACTAGCCCTGACTATTGAAGAGCAAATCGACCTCCTCCTCACGCGTGGTCTTGTCGTATCCGATCGAGATCAAGCACGCCACTATCTGACCCATCTGAATTACTATCGCCTTGGTGCTTATTGGCTACCGTTTGAATTGAACCATGCCTCTCACCAATTTAAACCAAACACCCACTTTGAAGCAGTACTCAATTTGTATCTGTTCGATAGAGAATTACGTCTACTGGTGATGGATGCCATAGAACGAATAGAAGTCTCCATCCGAGCAGTATGGGCTTATCAAATGGCTTATCGTCATGGCGCTCACTGCCATTTACGCCGCGAATTATTCAAACCTAAGTGGAATTATGATCACCACTGCGATGCACTCAAAAAGGAAGTGTCTCGCAGCAATGAAGGATTCATTTGTCACCTTCAGAAAACCTATGATGAAGATCTACCGCCCATTTGGGCAATGGTAGAAGTCATGAGCTTTGGCAAAATCTCAAACTGGTATAACAACACCCGTTGCGGTCAAGATCGAAATGCTGTTGCTGTGAGCTATGGACCAGATGAAAAGATCCTAACATCCTTACTCCATCATCTGACAATTGTTCGGAACTTCTGTGCTCACCACGCAAGACTATGGAATCGAGAATTTACAGTTATACCAACGTTGCCGAAGCAAGAAATGGTATCTTTGTGCAAAACAGACACTCGAAAAATCTACAATACATTAACTTTGATACTCTACCTTATGAACCAGATCAGCCCAGGGCATCACTGGAAAGAACGTTTCATGGATTTACTGAAGCATCACAATATCGATACAGCATCCATGGGGTTTCCAAGTGACTGGAAAGTTCGACCGTTGTGGATGTCTTGATAATAAACCGATCGCCCCCACTTGCAAAATCATTGGATGAGCGATCGCTACTCACCATACAAAATATAATAGAATCAACACATTCCGATCGTTCTGAGTCAACACTATGGATACCACCCTCTATTCCAAAAATATTGAATGACCGATCGAAAAATTGCTGACTTTTGCGATCGGTAAAGCATTATCGAATTTGCACTTTTTGGCTCTGTGCTACGAAATGACTTTCGGGATGACAGTGACATTGACGTTCTCGTAACCATTAAACTATTCTGTATCAATAATCGACTCTTCCACGTTTTGCAATCAGATACCAAGTTTCTAGCTTGCCTTTGCCTTTAACATCTATTTCACCTTGAGATTCACAAATGAACTCATTCCCTAACAAATCATAAGTAGCGCGACTGATTTGAATCTTGCCAACTTCACCATGAGATTCCATACGGCTAGCCGTATTAACAGTATCGCCCCATAAATCATACATTAGTTTTTGTTGACCAATCACACCTGCCACTACTCCACCACTATGAATCCCAATACGGAGATTAATAGGATAACGATATTTTTGAGCAAAATTATTGATATAGCGTACAAGATCAATTGCCAAAGATGCGATCGCTTGGGCATGGTCTGGGCGTGGATTTGGCACACCAGATGCGACCATATAACAATCTCCGATCGTTTTGATTTTTTCGACACCATGATGCTCAACCAATCGATCGAATTCACTAAAAAGTTCATTTAGTAACGTAATCAATTCAGTCGGTGTCAGCTTCTCCGACAACGGCGTGAAATTTGCGATATCTGCAAACAAAATACTCGCGATCGGGTATTCCTGAGCAATTGTGCTTCGATTTTGAGTTAAACGTTTAGCAATCTTTTGGGGCAAAATACTGAATAGAAGACTTTCCGATCGTCGCTTTTCATAGGCCAATGCTTGCCGTTGTAAAAATTCAATACGAGCAGAAGCTTCCAGCATATAGCTAACAAACATACCCGCAATATTCATAAAACTAAGATAGAACAAATTACCAATCAAAAATGTGGTCTCAGTAGATGATTGCAGCACCATCGCTTTCCAAACGCCCAGCACCGTATAAACAAACATCATGGTCCAACCCAAGAATGTCGCATACCCAAATCTCAGGCGCGAAAAATGAACGGCTAAAATTACAAATACTAATCCCAAAAAATACATACGATGGGCCACTTCACTAGGCAATGCGATCGCCATAATCGCAATCAATCCCACAGCTCCAAACAAATGGGTCATTCCCGCTAATTTTGGAATTAATTTAGACCATTTAACCCGAAAACTTAGCGCCCATACTAGGGTATAAACTGGACAGATTAAGACATAGCGAATGAACCAAGCTTTGGGATAGGTAATAGGTAAAGTCCATAAATCAGCCAAACCAAAGACAACGTATCCCGCGATCGCCACAAGTAATGTTGCCCGTGAAAACAGAAGTGATGTCTTACTATAAAAAACCTGAAACAGTCGTTCATCTTCCCGTGGAAAACGAAGACGATACGCCGTTTCTATCTTTGCTTCTAGGCTCAATTCGGTTATTTCATCGTCAATAGGAAGCTGCGGAAACACTGTTATGGGCAATTGATGGCCCTGCTCCGAAAATCCTTGGGGAGTTTGAATAGTCATATGCACCCTCGGCCTAATGAGAATGCAATCATCCTAGCAATAAGGCATCATCTGAAACCTGATTTCCCTGAAGTTGTTCAAATTGCTTCAACAAATCCGCCACAGTCAACTTCGATCGGGCTTCACCACTCAAATCAAAAATAATTTGTCCCTCATGTAACATAATCGTCCGATCGCCCCAAATCAATGCCTGCTTCATACTGTGCGTCACCATTAGCGTCGTCAGGTTGCGGTCGCGAACCATCCGATCGGTCAAGCCCATCACATAGTCAGCCGTTTTTGGATCAAGGGCGGCTGTATGTTCATCTAATAGCAACATCTGATTAGGCGCGAGGGTAGCCATAAGCAGACTCACGGCTTGCCGCTGTCCCCCAGAAAGCAATCCCATTCGATCGCTCAGCCGCGTTTCAAGCCCGAGTCCAAGGTTAGCGAGTTGCGTTTGACAGTACGATCGAAATGATGCGTCCAATGCAGGTTTCAGCATTCGTGCCCTTCCCCGTTTCGCCGCCAACGCAAGATTTTCTTCAATCGTCAAATCCGCACAAGATCCCATCAATGGATTCTGAAAGACCCTAGCCACTAACTTTGCCCTGTGCGCCGCATCCCAACTCGTGACATCAAGATCCCCAATTTTGACCGTACCAAAGTCCGATCGAATTTCCCCACTCAATACATTCAACAACGTCGATTTACCCGCCCCATTACTCCCAATCACCGTCACAAACTGTCCCTCTGGAATCTTCAATGACAGATTATTCAATGCCGTTTTTTCCAAAGCTGTCCGAGAATTAAATGTAACCTGAACCCTATTCAAAGAAATCATACCTAAATCTCCAATTCCTAATCCTTAATTCTTAATTTATTCGGCAATACCAAAGCGATCGTCACCAGTACCGCTGTCACCAAATTCAAATCCTGAGATTGAATCCCTAAAACATCTGCCTGAAGCGCGATTGCAATTACTATACGGTATAAAATCGAGCCAACAATTGCACCGATCGTCGCCTGCACAATACTCAACCGATTAAACACCGTCTCGCCACCAATGACCGCCGCTAATCCAAAAATAATCGTCCCAATTCCCATACTCACATCCGCTCCACCATTCAATTGTGCAAACAATGCCCCCGCGAATGCAGCAAGACCATTCGCAATTGCCATTCCTAACATCACCATTGCCGAGGTCGAAATCCCCTGTGCTCTAGCCATAGCTGGATTTGCACCTGTTGCCCGCATAGCAAGGCCAATTTCAGATTGTAAAAACCAATCAAATATCAACTTAGTAATAAGCGCGATCGTAGCTAAAACTAGAGTATTTCCAAAGGTCGAAATCGGTTCTGGCCACGATTTTAGTAAAGCATTAATAGGTTGAAATAGCGTTGGCTGATTGAGTAATGGTAGATTCGGGCGACCCATAATCCGAAGATTAATTGAATATAATGCAATCATAGTCAGAATGCTGGCCAACAGATTCAGAATTTTGAATTTAACATTCAAGGTTGCAGTACAGAGTCCAGCGATCGCACCCGCACCCACCGCAAGTACCGTCGCAATCAATGGCGGAATCCCTTTAACGATCAATGCTGCCACAACAGCGGCCCCCAAGGGGAAACTGCCATCCACAGTTAAATCTGGGAAGTCCAATACCCGAAAGGAAAGATAAACTCCCAAGGCGACTAAACCATAGAGGAATCCTAGTTCTAATGCACCAGAGAATGCAACAATATTCATAGCAATTCGAGCCGATGCGTTTTGTCCCTATTGTATCTACAATCAGTCATTTAATCAGTCATTTTTTCATCACGTCACAACATACTGCGATCGTTTAATTACTGCCTTTCATCGAAATAGTTAGTATCAATTAATTCAACTAATGGATGGGCTGCTCGAAATGCCCCGATCGCTTTTATCCGAGACGTTTCGCCCATCAACACATATTTTGCCAACACGACCATATCAGTTCCACTCAATTCTGGAATTTAACTAGATTGAATGCGATCGTTAGTGTCCGTTTCTAACCGCCCACGAATAGGATTACGCCTTTTTTATTTTCATCCATTTACCCAGAGAATCTTACAATCCCTGCAAACTCTCTCCCAAAGCCGCGATCGCACCCGGTAAATCAGCGGTACCTGTTTCTGTTGCCGCTATTGTTAATAGCAAAACACTATTGTTACCAGGTTTCGCCATAATAATGCCATTCACAGGTTGGGTTCTACCGCCTATTGTCAATTGCCCCGTCCAATTCATTTGAATACCATTCACAATAGATTGAGGAGCTTCTGCTTGAAACCCTTCCCCACGCTGCAATGCATTCCGTGCAATCTGTGCCAAATTATCTAAGGTCACAGAACCCGACACTAATCCCAATTGTCCCGCCGTTTGCGACAACACTGTATAGGCCAATCGTCCATCCGGCGATTCAATTAATACCGAATCTCCCAGAGGTGTCACCTGATATCCCTGAAGCAATCCAATCTCAAACCGTTTAGCAGGGTCCGTATGTTTACCCGCGATCGGCAAGGGTTGGGCAGTATTTGGAATAATCAGCGATGGCATCAACGATGGCACAGGTACAGGCAATGCACTAGGCGTGACGGAGGGCGTAGGTAGGGGGGGAGCGGTCCGAGATCCCGGAATCGGATCAATAGGCGCACCGATCGCTGGGGCACTAGGATCAGGACTCGTGCTAGGTGATGGACTGGGTAAAATTGGTGGCGCAGATGGAACAGTATTTTGTGCGATCGCTCCCTGCCATATTCCATTCAACGCAATTAACATAACTGCACTCAATATAAAAACAAATCCAAACAACGCCCGCATTCTAATTCTCATATTGCCTCCAAAATTCTCAATTCAATTGTCTCAATTCTCATCTCCCAACGATCGCCGCATCTCCCGAGAAAAATACTCCCGCCACACAGCCAATCATCGCCGTTGCGAGACTAGCGGCCCAAAGCGCTTTCCAGCCTAACTCTGTCAAATCCTTGCGACGAGTTGGAATCAAACTGACAAACCCACCCACAAATATGCCAACGGCTGGAATATGAGCAAATCCACAGAGAATATAACTTACAATCACCAAGGCCCGATCGCCAATTATGCCCTGTTGTGAAAGTTTTGCCAATTCCAAATAAGCCGGAACCTCGGTTTCAAGTAATCTCCGCCCAATTAATACCGATGATTGCCAGAGTTCCGGCCATTTATCTGAAACCCCGGTCACCGCTACAATAGGCAAACAGAGCGCACCCAAAATATTCTGAACCGTAATTACCCGGAATACATTGCCCACTAGAACTAAATTAGGATTAGTACTTTGCCCTAGAGCTGCTAAATTCCCAAAGAATAGATTAACTAAGGCAACTAATCCTAATACTGCAATCAGTAATGATGCGATCGAAATCGCCAACTTCACACCATCCCAAGCGCCCGTAATCACACTCTCCATAGGATTCATACCATCATCAGTTAAATCCTCCGGCAATCCACCTGCCGTCTTTGCGATCGAAGTTTCCGGGACCAAAATCTTTGAAATTACAAAGCAAGCCGGAATTGCCATTAATGAGGCTGAAACCAAATGACCCACTATATTTGGAAAGGTCGGACGCAATAGATTGGCATACAACGCAAGGACTGTGGAAGCAATGCTGCCATAACAAGCCGTCAACACCGCACAGAGTTCACTGCGGGTCATCTCTGATAAAAAAGGCCGCACGACTAACGC
This sequence comes from Synechococcales cyanobacterium 340R_concoct_173_sub, assembly GCA_025354065.1. The sequence continues at coordinate 9,532 of JANXNM010000459.1, forward strand.
GGATTCAATGCCTACAAATATATTCGCCGCACCACTCAATGATTCTGCGCCGCTCAAGCCCATCAGTTTATAAAAAACCTTCGCAAAGACTTGAACAACAGGTTGAATGAATTTCAGGTTATACAACAGCGCCATCAATGCTGAAAAGAATACAACAGACGGCAATGCTCGAAATGCCAGAACATAACCTAAATTGAGATTGTTAGGGCTGAGCCGATCGCCCGACACCGGAATATAAGCTGGAGTCAACGCCCTCGACAACCAACGACCAGCGCCGATCGGACCCGGTGCAAATGCCGGATTGGGTACCAATAAATCACCAAAGACAAATCGTGCGCCCGCTTCCGTCGCGTCGAGAATTGCGTTGATGTTGGTACTTAAAATTCGCAATATTTCCCGCGTCACCGGAACCCGAAACACCAGCAAACCTAGAGCCAACTGAAGCGTAATTCCCCAGAGAATAACCTTCCATGGCATTGTCTTCCGACTTTCAGACCCGAGCCATGCCACACCGCATAATATAAAAATCCCAGCAAATGAGACTAAATTAAGCCAAGACATTCTCTACCCCTAAGCATCTGGTTTTTTAAACATGACTTTATCAACAAAATTCGTATAGATTTCACCCCGAATAAACTCCGGTGTATCCAGAATTTTTTGATGAAAACCAATTGTTGTGGGCAATCCCGTCACCGCACATTCCCGCAGCGCTCGCTTCATTCGACGAATGGCTGAATCTCGATCGCGCCCCCACACAATCAGTTTGCCAATTAGCGAATCATAATAGGGCGGAATTTCGTAATCGGTGTAGACATGGGAATCCATCCGCACTCCCGGACCACTGGCCGGAAGATAGCCGCTGATTTTGCCGGGGCTTGGACGGAAATTAAAATCAGGATCCTCGGCATTAATCCGACATTCGATCGCATGACCATTCAATTGCACTTGATCTTGGGTCAGCGTCAACCGATCGCCTTGGGCAACCCGAATTTGTTCTGCAATCAAATCCACCCCCGTAATCATCTCCGTGACTGGATGTTCAACTTGGATCCGCGTGTTCATTTCCATGAAGTAAAAATCACCCCGATCGTCCAGCAAAAACTCCACCGTGCCCGCGCCAACATAATTGATCGATTTGGCCGCTAGCACCGCTGCATGACCCATTTTTTCTCGGAGTTCAGGAGTCAACGCTGAGCTTGGGGCTTCTTCGAGCAGTTTTTGGTGACGACGCTGGATAGAGCATTCGCGTTCGCCCAGATGGATGACGTTGCCGTGTTTGTCCGCTAGGATTTGGAACTCAATGTGACGGGGTTTTTGGACAAATTTCTCAATGTAGACACCACCATTCCCAAAGGCTGCCTCGGCTTCCCCTTGAGCTGCGGCTAAGGCTTTACCCAGGTCAGTTTCATTCTGGACAAAGCGCATCCCCCGCCCGCCGCCGCCTGCTGTAGCCTTCACCATAACCGGATAGCCGATCGCCTCCGCAATTTCCCGCGCTTCGTCTTCACCGGAAATCAGTCCTTTGCTGCCTGGAACCGTTGGCACTCCGACCCGCAACATCGTTTTTTTGGCTGTGGCTTTGTCGCCCATCGATCGAATCGACTCGGGTGCGGGGCCAATGAATTCAATTTTGTGATCAGCGCAGATTTCGGCAAATCGAGCATTTTCCGCTAAAAATCCGTAGCCGGGATGAATGGCCGTTGCGCCTCGGGTTAGGGCCGCCGCAATAATATTGGGAATATTCAGATAGCTTTTTGCGCTGGCAGGTTCGCCAATACAGACGGCTTCGTCCGCAAGTTGGACATGCAGCGAGTTTCGATCGACCGTGGAATGGACCGCCACCGTTGCGATTCCCATCTCTTCACAGGTGCGAATTATCCGAAGGGCAATTTCCCCTCGGTTGGCAATCAAAATTTTACTGAATTGCATAAGTGGCGATCGGATTTCCTTCCCGTTTCCAAAAGGCTACATGTAAGAATAGGACGTTTGGGGACAGGTTGAAAGTCGTCTTATATTTTGGACAGATTATAATATAACAACAGTATTTTATCTAGCTCGTGCAGAGGTTAGAATATTTATCAATATAGTGAGTTTCGGTTAAAAGCTTTGTCATGCCAAAAATCTCAAATGTCCCCGAACCCCAACTCATTGCTCTTTCTGGCAAGCGGGTGGAGCCTTCAGATTTAGCAGAAATTCGGCGATTGAGGATTGAGGAGTTTTTGGATGCGCGATCGCTTGCGGTAAATACCAGAAAAGCATACCAAGACGATCTTTTGCGATTTATTGCGTGGACAGATCAACCTTGGAATAGGATTACGCCTCGGCAGGTGACTCAGTTTAAAACGTTTTTACTTCGGGTTGATGATGGGGGAGTGCGATCGTTGTCTGATGCATCGGCTAAACGGATATTGCAAACCTTGAAGAATTTTTTGGGTTGGATGACGCGATCGGGCTATATCGATCGTGACCCCAGCCATGATGTCCATTTACCAAAACTCCAAGAACCCGAAGCCAATCATTTAACCGATGAACAAGTGTCGGCTATTTTTAATGCGGCAATGGAGAGCAGTTTGCCGGAACGCAATATGGCATTGTTGTCAATCTTGCGTCATGGATTGCGGGCGCAGGAAACGTCTAATTTGAATAAAAGTGATTTTGATGGACAGCGCGTCAAAATTCGCATTGCAAAAGCAGATAGCAAAGGAACGGTGCCCATTGATTTGGATGCGCAAATGTGGATAGAACGATATAGTCAATGGCGTGAGGCTCACGGCGAAGTATTGACCAACGAAAGCCCGCTCCTAGCCTCCCATTCCAACCGTAATGCGGGCCAACGAATGGGCTATCATGCCATTCAAAAGTTAATGAAATCCATTTCAAAAACCGTTGGATTTGATTTCCATGCTCACCAGTTCCGCCATACGTTTGCGACGAATTTGGTCCTAAAAGGTATGAATCCATATCATGCCATGACTCTCACTCGTCATAAGTCCGCCCAGACCTTTCGTCGATATACTAAAGCCGCTGATGAACTCGCTGCTGAACAAGCTTTTCGTCAATTATCGTCCTAATCTCAAGCCCCACTAGAATTCATAGTCAGGATTACCAACTTGAAAGACAGTCAATCCTAATCTACGCCACATACGACAAACTTTAGGCCGATCGTCCACCACCCCCAGAATATTATAATTACCGAGAATATGAGTATGGTACAGATCTGATTTAACGAGTTCGTCAGGGCGTTGATCATTCTCCGATCGCATCAATACCTCATGATATGGAATCTGGTACCGATCGAGCCATTGCTGAGTTAATTCACGACATACATCTGATCGGCCTGACATAATAATAATTTTGTTGGCTTGACCCAATTGCTGAACTAGTTGAATTACGGGCAAGTTTGGACTATCTTCATCGACGCGATGCCAAGCAAACGGAGGGCGGGTGGTATTAATAGCAACGGTTCCATCCACATCGACTAAGTAGCAATTGAGGCGATCGGGATTTGT
>JANXNM010000470.1 GCA_025354065.1 Synechococcales cyanobacterium 340R_concoct_173_sub
GACTGGATTTCGATCGTCATTCCCCCCACAGAACCGATGACGCTCCCAGCAGAAGATATTCCATTGGAAATTCTTTACGAAGACAGTAGCCTGATCATCATCAACAAAGCAGCGGGCATGGTCGTCCATCCGTCCCCCGGCCACAGCAACGGCACCCTGGTTAATGCACTTCTCTTTCACTGCGAAGCCAAGGGAGAGACCCTTCCAGGCATCAACGGCATCCAGCGCCCCGGCATCGTCCATCGTCTCGACAAAGACACTACAGGGGCGATCGTCGTGGCGAAAACTGAACAGGCATTGCATCATCTTCAAGCCCAATTCAAAACCAAAACCGCTCGCAGATCCTACCGAGGAATCGTCTACGGCGCACCTCAAGCAGATTCTGGCACCGTCAATCAGCCGATCGGTCGTCATCCAGTCGATCGGCAAAAGCAAGCGATTGTGGCGGAAAGTGCGGGAGGGCGATCGGCGATTACCCATTGGAAAGTTCAAGAGCGAATCGGGGCGTTCACTAGCATGGAGTATGAACTTGAAACCGGGCGAACCCATCAGATTCGAGTCCACACAACTCATATCGGCTATCCGATTTTGGGCGATCCGCTTTATGGTGCTGGTCGTAAATTGGTGAATGTAAATCTAACGGGGCAAGCCCTACATGCATGGCGACTAAGACTATTACATCCCGTTACAGAAGAATGGATCGAGGCGATCGCACCGTTGCCAAAAACCATGGATACTCTAGCGGAAGTGTTGCGCAAACGGGCACGATCGTAAGCTACTAATCTTCCGGATCCTCTAAGAACCACGATCGCGTCCCAAATGATTGACACGATCGTGCAGCAATTTTAGTAGCATTCGACAATGCCGTGGGAAAGTCTTGATATAGTATAAAATGACAAAATGCACCATGAAAAACATCACCTGCACCCAAGGTGTCTACTACTTTAACTCTAGGAACGGATACAGTTCCCGATCGATTATGATCGCAATATAAAATCATATTTGCCCCTTGAGTAATGGCAACAAAGGGAATTTTAAAACCATTTAGAAATTCAAATACTTCATTTGATTGTTCGCAGTTTGGAGGTAAGAAATTCGTGGAGCAAATCGCATAATCAGCATAGGCTAACACTGTCTCAAATCCTGGTTTCCAACTCCCACAATCTATTACCACGGGAATACCATGAGCCTTAGCCAATGCCGCGATCGCAGCACTCACCACCATCTGATGCCCGTCAATTAATACAACATCGACTCCATCCAAAATCTTCAAGGGAAACTGATCTACTTGAAACTCTGTGGCATTCACCGAAATCACGGCCCGATCGCCTGTGGATTGGGTGACTAATATTGAAGAAATTGGGGGTGATTCTAGCCGATCGGGTAGGAGATCAAATAGTTCTAGATTTGCTAGATCAGAATGAATAAATTGACAGCTAGGGTGTTTGCCAATTGCACTGAGTAACCGACTGTGATTACCGAGCCATTGAAAGGTCATAGCGGCGTTTGTAGCTGGCCCTCCTGCTGCGGTGAGAGCATCGATCGCGACTATTTTTTGATTGGGTTGTGGAATGCTAGAGGTCAAATAAATGAAGTCCAGTGTTGTTAGACCGATAAAGAGGCCGATCGGCATGATGTTATCCAAAACAATTCTAATATTGTCCATCGTGAGGGTACTCTTTTTGGAGCCGGAAAATTGTGTATGATGGATGCTGTGGGGAGACAATAAGCACTCAGTGATTGAAAATGACCCAAATTCAAATTTCTCTGGAAGGAGCGAGTGCGATCGGGTCACAATCGATTGTGTTGGGGATTCTCAATGGACAAAAGCAGTTTACAGTGGAACATATTGAAAAATTAGCAGCATTTTTCCACGTCTTACCAGCGATATTTTTAGCGTTCACCTGCGAACAGAAATGTCTACTGGCAATGGGAGTTAATAAAGAATAGATCGATTTGTTTTGATGATTTCAATTTTCATGTTCAGCCTATTCTGAGAACTTCTCACCCTTTAACATTTATGACTTTTAACGAAGACTATAGAGTTAAACTTCCCTCGGTATTACATCTAAACCGTCTGGGTTATCAATATTTATCGCTGAAGGGTGCAGTGTGGGATAAATCAACTAATATTTTTACTGATATTTTCAAAGATAGTATTGCTAAAATCAATCCTGAGCTAGAAGCAGGGGATTTAGATCGATTATTGTCAGAGATTCGCTTTACCTTAGAAAATGAAGATTTGGGTAAGGCATTTTATGATTCTATTACTCGATCGATCGAGTAATAGAATCATCGATTTTGAGGATTTTGATAATAATAGCTTCCATGTAGTTACAGAACTAACATACAAGAACGGAGATGAAGAATTTCGCCCAGATATTGTTATTTTAATTAATGGAATGCCGTTGGCTTTTGTTGAAGTAAAGATACCGAATAATAAAGGCGGAGTGTTGGAAGAACGCACTAGAATTAATACTCGCTTCAGCAACAAAAATTTTAGGCAGTTTGCGAATATTACACAGCTAATGGTTTTCTCCAATAACATGGAGTATCGAGATGATTTGCCTTTGGCCGGAGCTTTTTATGCTGCACCATCTTATCAAAACCACGATTTCAATTATTTTAGAGAAGAAGAATCTCTAGATCTAGCAGTTCTTTTGAGTGCAGAGACTGAAGAGAATGAAAATTATGTTCTCAAAGATAATAACAAACAGATAATTAAGAATAACGATTCTGAGTTTATCCCTAACAAAGAACCTAGTACTCCTACAAATCGTTTATTAACTTCCCTGTTTAGTCGGGAACGGTTAAAGTTTATTTTAAGTTATTCGATCGCGTATCTTAAGGAAGAAAGCGGTTGGAAAAAACATATTATGCGCTACCCACAACTGTTCGCCACAAAAGCGATCGAGCGCCAGTTGGAAGCGGGAGTAAGAAAGGGGATTATTTGGCATACTCAAGGGAGTGGTAAGACTGCATTAGCTTTTTATAATGTTAAATTTCTAACGGATTACTTTAAAGCTAAAAAAGTTATTCCGAAGTTTTACTTTATTGTCGATCGCATAGATTTATTGCAACAAGCCGAAGGGGAATTTAGAAGCCGTGGGCTGATTACGCACGCAGTTAATTCGAGAGAAGCTTTTGCAAAGGATATCAAATCTACTAGTGCAATTCATAACTTTTCGGGTAAGCCAGAGATAACAGTAGTTAATATCCAGAAGTTTAAAGATGATCCCGATGTGGTGCGAACTGAAGATTATGATCTGAGCATTCAGCGGATTTATTTTCTGGATGAAGTTCATCGTAGTTATAATCCCACGGGGAGTTTCCTCGCTAATCTTACTCAGTCAGATACTAATTCGATTAAGATTGGTTTGACGGGTACGCCATTATTAGGTGATGACTACAATTCTAAATTGCTATTCGGTGATTATATTCATAAGTATTATTATGATGCTTCGATTGCTGATGGCTATACGTTACGGTTGATTCGCGAGGAAATTTCGACCAATTACAAGCTAAGTTTGCAACAGGCTTTAGATAGTATTCAGGTGTCGCAAGGTGATGTGGATAAGAAGCTGTTATTTGCTCATCAAAGCTACGTAGAGCCGTTATTAAATTATATTATCAATGATTTTGAGCAGAGCCGAACTCAATTTAATGATGGGACTATCGGCGGAATGGTGATCTGTGATAGTGCGAATCAAGCGAAGAAGTTGTATGAGGTATTTCAAGCTAGATTAAATATTAGCAGCGAGACCATAGCACTAATCAGGCCACCCAAATATCCCGTTAAAACTGCTGCGGTGATTTTGTATGATGTGGGTACCAAGACGGAGCGTAAAAGTTGGATTGAAGATTTTAAGCAGGGGAAGATTGATCTGTTGTTTGTGTTTAATATGCTATTAACTGGCTTTGATGCAAAACGACTGAAGAAGCTCTATTTAGGGCGGATAATTAAAAAACATAATCTGTTGCAAGCTCTAACCCGTGTCAATCGGACTTACAAAGATTTTCGCTATGGGTTTGTGGTGGATTTTGCCGATATTAGTAAAGAATTTGATGCGACAAATAAGGCTTATTTTGATGAGTTGCAAGCGGAATTGGGCGATGAGGTAGAGCATTACTCGAATTTGTTTAAATCACGAGATGAGATCGAGGCGGAAATTGAAGAGATTAAGGATGTGCTATTTCGCTATGACACTAGTAATGCCGAAATTTTCTCGCGACAGATTGAGAAAATTCACGATCGAGAGCCTATTCTTGCGCTAAAGAGAGCTTTAGATAATGCTAAAAGTCTCTATAACTTAATTCGGTTGATGGGAAATTACGATCTGTTAGATCATCTCGATTTTCAAAAGTTGAATGATTTGTATCAGGAAGTTAGTAACCGTTTAAATTATCTCAATCTGAGCGAACGTCTAGAAAATGATACAGATATCACCAATTTGCTGAGTGAGGCATTAGAAGATGTAATTTTTTCCTTTGTCAAGATTGGGGAAGAAGAATTAATCTTGGCGGATAAACTTAGAAATACTCTGCGACGTACCCGCGAGGCTTTGGCGAATAATTTCGATAAGACAGACCCAAAATTTATCAGCTTGAAGGAAGAGTTAGAGCGATTATTTAGACAGAAAAAGTTAAGCGAGGTAACACAGAAGGAGATGAACACGAATATTGGCTGTCTGAATAAGATTTACGTGAAAATTTTAGAACTTAATCGGCAAAATAATCTATTGCGGGATAAGTATGACAATGATCTCAAATATGCACGGATTCATAAGCGATTGATGGAGTCGGGGAAACTATCACAGACGGAGCGGAAGATTTGTGAGGCGTTGCGGGGAGTGAAAGCTCGGGCAGATAGTACGGTGCTGCAAAATACGCGGATTTTGAATAATGAGAGTTATTTCAAGAATGATATGGTACGATTGCTGATCGATGAGTTTCAAAACCAGCACAACATTCCGCTGAATGCGCCTGTATCGCAATATATTAATAATCTGGTTGTGAAAGAGTACATGAATGAGTTTAATGGGATGAGTGCGTGAGATAGTTTGGAGCGTTGATGGTCTAAATTCCCCTAACCCATATTAAGGGGGGCTTTGAAGATAGAGTTGTTATGGAGTCAGTGAGTGCAACAGGTAGATAGTTTAGAATTCAAAACTAAAATCACCGAATTGATCGATAGTCTTAAGGGAATTTGTGCTTCCTATGGTTTGGGAAATGATGGGAATGAATTTAAAATCATTACTCAGGTGTTTTTGTATAAGTTTCTGAATGATAAATTTGCTTATGAGGTGAAACAGGTTAGCCCAGATGTAGCGAAAGCTGATAAGTGGGAACAGGCATTAAAGGCGATGGCTGAGGAAGATTATGAGTTTTTGATGCTGCAACTTCCACCCGATACGGCGAAATTAAAACCAGAACATTTTATTGCGACGTTATTTGAGGAACAAAACGATCCCGAATTTGCAAAGTTATTTGATGATACCTTGCGGGCTATCGCGCTGCAAAATAACAATACGTTCTCTGTCAAAACTGAAGGCGATACTAAAGTTCCTTTGTTCGATCGGGTGAGTGAATTTATTACCGATACTTCTAAGCGGAATGAATTTTGTATCGCAATTATCAATCAGTTGGTGAAGTTCAGCGCGGAACATATTTTTACACAGAAATATGATTTCTTTGCGACGATCTTTGAGTATTTGATTAAGGACTATAACAAGGATAGTGGTGGGAAGTATGCGGAATACTATACTCCCCATGCTGTGGCGAAAATCATGGCGGCGATTCTGGTGACGGAGGATGTACAGAATGTGACGGTTTACGATCCTTCGGCGGGTTCGGGGACGTTGTTGATGAATATCGCCCATCGCATTGGTGAGGAACGCTGTACGATTTATTCTCAGGATATCTCGCAAAAGTCTTCTAGTTTATTGCGGTTGAATTTGATTCTGAATAATTTGGTGCATTCAATTCCGAATATCATTCAAGGAAACACGATGTTGCATTCTTATCATAGGGAGGATGGGGAGTTAACGAGGTTTGACTATATTGTGTCGAATCCACCGTTTAAGATGGATTTTAGCGACTATCACGCGGCTTTGGATTGTAAGGCAAATAAGGAGCGTTTTTTTGCGGGGATTCCGAATGTGCTGAAGAAGGATAAGGATAAAATGGCGATCTATTTGCTATTTTTACAGCATATCATCTATTCGCTCAAGGCTAAGGGGAAGGCGGCGGTGGTGGTACCGACGGGGTTTATTACGGCGCAGGCGGGAATCGATAAGGGGATTCGGCAAAAGTTAGTAGATCAAAAGATGCTGGCGGGGGTGGTGTCGATGCCGAGCAATATTTTTGCGACGACAGGAACGAATGTGTCGATTCTGTTTGTCGATAAGGCAAATCAGGGCGATGTGGTGTTAATCGACGCTTCTGGGTTGGGGGAGACGGTGAAGGATGGTAAGAATCAGAAAACGGTGTTAACGGAGGCGGAGGAGGCGCAAATTATCTCGACTTTTAATGAGAAGATGGCGGTTGATGATTTTTCGGTGGTGGTGAGCTATGAGGATATTGCGGCTAAAAATTATTCGTTGAGTGCGGGTCAGTATTTTGATGTAAAAATCGAGTATGTGGATATTTCGCAGGATGAGTTTGAGGAGAAGTTAAGATCTTTTTCAAGTAATCTAGATCGCTTTTTTGGGGAGTCTAGGGATTTGGAGATTGAGATTAAGAGGCAGTTGGCGGGGTTGAAGTATGAAAACTAAGAAGCTGAATCTTGAAGATGTTTGTAACTTTGTCGGTGGAAGTCAGCCTCCTAAAGAAGTTTTTAGTGACTCATTCAGAGAAGAATATATCAGGCTTATTCAAATTCGAGACTACAAGACAGATGGATTTATTACATACATTCCCAAAAAACTTGCTAGACGCTTCTGCAATAAATCAGACATAATGATTGGGCGTTATGGACCTCCAATTTTCCAAATTTGTAGAGGTTTAGATGGTGCTTATAACGTAGCGTTAATGAAAGCTGTTCCTAAACAGAATGTTTTAAATGAATATCTATACTATTTCTTAAAACAAGATTCACTTTTTAAATATATAGATAGTCTTTCACTGAGAACAGGTGGTCAAACTGGCGTTGATATAGAATGTCTAAAAAAATATCCAATACAATTGCCAAATTTAGATTGTCAGCAAAAAATTGCAGATGTTCTTTCTGCTCTTGATGCCAAAATTGAACTAAATAATCGGATTAACGCTGAATTAGAGAGTCTAGCTAAGACGATTTATGATTATTGGTTTGTGCAGTTTGACTTTCCCTTCGACTTCACTCAGGGCAAGCCTAATGCAGATGGCAAGCCTTACAAGTCTTCAGGCGGCGAGATGGTATATGTGGAAGAAGGAAAAGGCGATCGGGCGATTCCTGCGGGTTGGGAAATTGGAACGCTTTACGATTTGGCAAATATCGCTGGTGGAAGTACACCATCAACTGCAAACCCTTTAAACTTTTGTAAAAACGGCACTGCTTGGATAACTCCTAAAGATTTATCTCTTAACATGGGTAATAAGTTTATTAGCAAAGGTGAATTAGATGTTACAGAAGCAGGAATGAAAGATGCTTCATTAAAAATCTTTCCTAAAGCCACCATTCTGTTAAGTTCTCGTGCGCCGATTGGATATATGGCAATTTCTAGAAATGATGTCACTACAAATCAAGGTTTTAAATCTTTCATTCCTAACAAAGGATTCTCAACACCATTTGTTTATTATGCTATAAAAAATTCTATGCAATCTATAGTTCAATACGCATCAGGTTCAACATTTAAAGAAATTTCCTTAACATCGATAAAAAGTATAAAAGTTTGTTTGCCAGATCATATTGTTGTCAATCTCTATACTGAAAAAGTGAAACCAATATTTAGACAGCAAGATATTTTAGAGCAAGAAAATCAACAACTAACCCAACTCCGCGATTGGCTGTTACCGATGCTAATGAATGGACAAGTTAGCATTAAATAACTCAGTAATCCATACCTACGAAGCAGATCGATCGGGTTGTGAAAATTGATGATGCGATCGCCCTCGTCCCAACTTCTCCACCGATCCGAGGCAACGATCACCCGATCGATCGTACAATTGATTCCTGTTACATCGCGATCGTCCCCATGACCTACATTCCTTTCCACCACAAATACCGTCCCCAAACCTTTGCGCAACTGGTGGGACAAGAGGCGATCGCAACCACCCTCAGCAGCGCACTCACCCAAAACCGCATCGCCCCAGCCTATCTTTTCACAGGTGCACGGGGAACAGGGAAAACATCAAGTGCCCGAATTTTTGCAAAATCACTCAACTGCATCGCCGGAACTAGCCCCACCCCAACGCCCTGTGGAGTTTGTGAAGTCTGTCAGGAAATTACCAAAGGCAATGCACTGGATGTAATTGAAATTGATGCCGCCAGTAATACGGGAGTTGATAGCATTCGGGAATTGATTGAACGATCGC
>JANXNM010000480.1 GCA_025354065.1 Synechococcales cyanobacterium 340R_concoct_173_sub
TGCAACGGTCCCATCAGTTGATAATGTATTAGGATCGAGTAGTACGACAGGCGGAGATTCTAATGTCTCAATTTTGTATAAAACATTCTGATTCTGTAAACCGTCATTTTTAGAATAGAAATACCGCATTCCTCGCTTCGATGGCATTCCATACTTTTCATAATTCCACAATTCAGTCAACCGAGCTTGTAAGGTATCGCGTTTAGGAATCGCCTGCAAATATCCAAAGGTCACTTTATTCTGCGATTCAACCCAAGCCTTTGTTTCTGACGAATCCGGGTCTTCAAGCCAGCGATAGGGGTCGGCTATTGTTACACCATGATAAACATCTACTTGGTCAACCGTTTGAGTCACTGGATACGTCATGGTCATACCTATAGCTTGAGTCGTAAAAATGAATAGAACTACGATCGCCACAGCCAATACTGATTTAGCGGGTTTGGAGAAAACTAGAACCGATCGTTGAATACTACGAATTCTTTTAAGAAATTGCATACGTATTATTTTAAACCGATCGGACGAACCATCGGCCCAGAATAGAACTCATTTATCCGTATTCGTACCTTCCACTGAACTCTAAGACTGTTTACCAATGTTGCTCAAATTAATTCTCGCTAGAATCAAGAAGATCTAGAGCAAGAAAAAGCCCGATTGCAAAAATTTGCCGATCGTCTCCGCCAACTTGGCATTAACTTCGACGAGATTTAAGACCATCTAATCCTCTCGCTGAGAAGGTGAGGGTACAGTTCTACGCCGGGTAATATCGATCGTAATCGTGCCGTTAAAGTCAGGAATCGGAGCATGGAGCTTATGAAGCTGCACCTGAACCTCCTGAACCATCTCCTCCTCTAAGACCGAATCAGCGATTGCCTGGGCTAGGCGTTCCACTAGTGCAAACCGAGAATTTTTAACACAAGCCTGAATCCGCTGGATCACCCCACGATAATCAAGGGTCTCCCCAATGCGATCGCTCAACCCCGCCGATCGCACATCTACCTGCATTGCCACA
>JANXNM010000481.1 GCA_025354065.1 Synechococcales cyanobacterium 340R_concoct_173_sub
TGCAACGGTCCCATCAGTTGATAATGTATTAGGATCGAGTAGTACGACAGGCGGAGATTCTAATGTCTCAATTTTGTATAAAACATTCTGATTCTGTAAACCGTCATTTTTAGAATAGAAATACCGCATTCCTCGCTTCGAGGGCATTCCATACTTTTCATAATTCCACAATTCAGTCAACCGAGCTTGTAAGGTCTCGCGTTTAGGAATCGCCCGCAAATATCCAAAGGTCACTTTATTCTGCGATTCAACCCAATCCTTTGTTTCTGACGAATCTGGGTCTTCTAGCCAGCGATAGGGATCGGCTATTGTTACGCCATGATAAACATCTACTTGATCAACCGTTTGAGTAATGGGATAAGTCATAGCGATTCCTGAACGAGGTGTCATTACAATGAATAGAGCAATAGATAGAGCGATGAATATTGCACCGATCGGCCTGAGCAATTTGGGGATAATTTTTGGTGTAAACATTCGATTTAAATATCCAGTTAAATCAATAACTTTTAAAGGGATCCAGTTATTAATTGGATCATTTGTATAAATCTAGTCTAAACCCAACCTAGCCCCGACGCGCTAAACTACAACAGTATTCTTTCAGTTGCCAAATCTGCCATGCTGAAATATCTCGAACCCCTCGACTGGCTCCCGACTGCCGAAGACCTTCCTGAATCTGATGAAAAGCCTGTGGATAGTGAACTTCAACGACTTGTGGCTGACCTTCTCCGTAACATATTGGCGGGTATTTTTAAAGGGCGTACAGACTGGTTTTTCGGGATTGATATGGGGATCTACTATAGTCCTGACGAACCTGCGATCGCACCAGATGGGTTTCTCAGCATCGGCGTGAAAAGTGTGAAAACAAAAGGCTTACGCACTAGTTACGTGTTGTGGGAAGAAGACGGGGTGATTCCTCAATTTATCCTTGAAGTCGTTTCTAAATCCTATCGCGGTGAATATACGACTAAAAAAAACCTGTATCAAAATCTCGGTGTGCTGTATTACGTGGTCTACAATCCAATACGCCGGAGAAAAAATACCTTAGAAGTTTATCGATTGGTTCAAGGACAGTACGTTCCGGTAATTGGAAATCCTGTATGGATGCCCGAAATCGGATTAGGCATTGGTAAGGATGAATATACGCACCAAGACCGCGATCGGGAATGGCTGTTCTGGTATGACGAAAAGGGCGATCGGTATCTCACACCTGATGAACAAATCGATGAAAAACAACAACAGGTCCAACAAGCTAAGCAACAAACCCAACAAGCTAAGCAACAAGCTAGGTTGATTCAAGAAGAGCTAGATCAAGAAAAAGTCCGATCGCAAAAATTCGCCGCTCGTCTCCGCCAACTTGGCATCAACCTCGACGAACTCTAAAAACGCCTAGCCTTCTTCTTAAATAACGAGAGGGCTAGAGTGAGGTTCTTCGCCGGGTAATATCGATCGTAATCGTGCCGTTAAAGTCAGGAATCGGAGCATGGAGCTTATGAAGCTGCACCTGAACCTCCTGAACCATCTCTTCCTCTAAGACCGAATCTGCGATCGCCTGGGCTAGGCGTTCCACTAGTGCAAACCGAGAATTTTTAACACAAGCCTGAATCCGCTGGATCACCCCACGATAATCAAGGGTCTCCCCAATGCGATCGCTCAACCCCGCCGATCGCACATCTACCTGCATTGCCACA
>JANXNM010000624.1 GCA_025354065.1 Synechococcales cyanobacterium 340R_concoct_173_sub
TACCGATGTATTTAAAGCGGGAGCCAGCTACTACGGCGTAAGCGATTTGACGGTATTGGCAGAAGATACCCACAAGTTTGAATCTCGTTATCTAGATAGTCTGATTGGGGCTTATCCAGCTCAGGCTGAGGTCTATAAGAGTCGATCGCCGATTAATGCCATCGACCAACTGTCTTGCCCAATTATTTTTTTCCAGGGTGATGAAGATAAAATTGTTCCGCCCAATCAAGCGGAATTGATGGTGAATGCATTGAAGGAGAAGGGTTTGCCTGTGGCGTATTTATTGTTTGAAGGGGAGCAGCACGGCTTCCGAAAGGCGGAAAATATCAGACGATCGATCGATGGGGAGTTTTATTTTTATTCCCGCGTGTTTGGCTTTGTTCCCGCAGAAGAATTGCCAGAGATTGCGATCGCGAACCTCTAAGAGCCAATTAGGCGGCTAATTTTGTCAGCTAAAGTATTTGCAAGTAATAGACGTTACCTCGTGATTACAGTGTACGAAGTTACTGCCTTTGAGGGTTGATCTTATGTATGGATATCAATGCGAGTATTGTGAGGGTACGGTTCAGCCTCGTACCGTGAAGCGTTTAAGCATCGCGATGGGTTTGTAATTTTGGAGAATGTGTCGATTGGGGTCTGCGAGAACTGCGGCAATCGATATTATTCAGCGGATATTTTGCACGGTGTTCATGCGGTGGCGACGGGCGCGAAGACAGCGGAACGGACCGAGGCGATTCCGGTTGCTCATTTGGATTTGGCGGCTTGACGATCGGTTCTATGATTTTGATGCTGGAATCGTTTTGCACTTCCATTGGAATTGCACATGAGCGGGGTGACTGTACAAAGATAATGATGTCAAAATAGGAAGATATGAAATCAAAGATTAAAGATTCGAGGATAAAGTGAAAAAAACGTTGTTGTATGGAAAAGCAGAAAGAGAATATCCTTGGTCTGATGGATTTTCAGTTAAATCAGATGGGACGATAGATTTTAAAATATCTGGAATCAATCAACTATCATTTGAGGATAATAAGGATATTACTTGGAGCAGTCTTCTTGCCTCGGAATTAATCATCTTGGCCACTTCAGAAGAAATATTGCGAACAAAATCTGATAGTTTTGATAGGGATACACCTTTTGGCTATGATGCCTATATTTCGCGTCTCTGGAATAAGCTGGAAAGTTACTGCAATGATAAATCTCCTATTGAGAAAGATTTCCTAAATCTATACATTCGGATGTGCTGTATCAACGATGATTTTCATGAAGGAGCATTTGATCCAGCTATGATTCCTAACGTATATATTAACTGGAATTTCTCGAAAGAGGAGAGGAATAAAAGAGAAAAACCCTACATTGTAGATTTCGTATTTAAGAGTTCCTGGTTTGGCACTAATAATCTTACTATTGTTGAGATTGATGGTCCATCCCACTATGCTGATTATGACTCTTCAAATAGGAAATATATTGTTTCTGAAAAACGATATGTAGATCATCTAAAGAAAGATCGATGGCTAAGAAGTCAGGGATTTAATGTATTTAGAATAGGTAACAGCGAAATTACAGATATTACATCTCTACCAAAAGATGATCAAGATGAGGCTTTCTACGACTTTTTCCGAGATGTGTTTTATGCTGGGATTCACAGACGGTAAGATGATCTATGTCAGTTCACAACCTACTTTTAGACTGTACTCTTTACCATTTCTCGCCCATTCCGAAGTCGCCCACAGCTCCACTATCAGAACTCCCACTAATGCCCAAGCCACCATTCGTCGCCAAGCGTTTGATTGCTGCATCACTCAACTTATTACCAGAATTTATACCTAATTATGATAGAAAATTCTGTAAAAGTACGCAGACCCCTCTAAAGTCGATCGCCCTATCTCAAATCTCCAAAAGCGTCAACGATTTAATTACCATACGCTCATCCACGATCGACTACTCAACCGAAAAATCACCTTGAAACAGCATTTCTAAATCCCTCGCTCCCTGAATGATTCGGAGAACTTCGATCGTCAACGATCGATTATCATCCTGTCCATGCGTCAAGAGTCGATAAAAAATCAGATACTCCGCAAATCCCTTGACCTGCCACCATCGAACTTCGATCGAAATATTTGAGAACTTGCGCACTTTTCCAATTTTAGGATAGGCTAACGACTGATTAAATGTCATTTCACAGGCATCATAGAACTGAATTCCTAGTTCAACTCCAAACTTCTCTGCAATGAACAAGGCTTCTGCATCAATATCCAGATCAGCCCCAGCATTAATTCGTAATTGATTCACGAGTTGATGCCCTGAAAACGCGATTGAAGATTTTGGCGCTTAGTTTTCCAGTACTGGGGCGTAACTTCGATCGACTCATCCATCTTTAACGCCTACGAGCATTGTCTCAAGCTTTGCCTCCTCGTGGCATCTTTGTTCTTCTCGAACTAGCTCATAAAAATAATCGCTTGCAGTACTGAAATGACCATCCTGCACACGAGACTCAATATAGTCACTCAACGATTTTGGAATCGAAATGTTGAGAGAAGTCATTGCCATGATAGAAACCTGCCAAAGCAGTAAATGACGATCGATACCATTATGCCAAACTTTTCGATCGAAATCCCATCTCCAAATTACCGTACTATCAGCAATCTCACCCCTGCTCAAGCCACTATCCGATCGCCAAGCGTTTGATTGCCGCATCACTCAACTCACTACCCAAATCTATATTCAATTATCATAGGAAATCCTCTAAAAAGACATGCAACACCCGATCGCTACTCAATCATCCCATCACATATCCAAAAGCGCCAACGCCTCAATCACCACAGGGGCAAGTGCGTTGGCCAAGCCTCCCGGAGGGGGAATCGGTCTTAACCATTTCATGCAGCAATCGATGATCGTCCAAGATCCTGATTCAAAAATGCTAATGCTTTCGCTTGCATCTGTGCCAAACTTTCGCTAAGTCGATCGGGAACCAAACTTTGAACATTCTCTAACTCAGTCCCCAAATGAACAATCTCAATCAACGCTTCCGGCAACTCTAATTCCATCAACCGTGCCAAAACCTGTGGATTAAATAACCTCCGCTCCGCATCTTCAATGCTTAAACTCCCAGAGACGATGGGAGCGCGCAACCTCTCATAATGGGAATCGGCCTCACTCTTCCAAGACTTCAATCAACTCCTCGATCGACACATTAAATGCCTGCGCGATCTTATAAATTGCAGAGAGATCAACTGTATTTAAGACTTCTCGATTGACATAGCTTTTGATCGTATTGTAATTCACGCCAGAGCGATCGGACAATTCGCGCAACGACCAACCACGAGCGATCGCCACTTCTCGGATTTTCAGACGAACATAACCCATTGCCGCACTTGACAAGGTTGCATATGCAACCGAGAATGATTTTACTGAACAAACGCGACCAGATTTTTGCCTAGGAAACACAGGTCCAATCGCGATTGCCTACCCAAATAGGAGTAATGAAATTATGATACCAGTGTCTCAGCCTTTGGTTGCGGCGGAGTTTCTGCATGGCTATTATCGCGCATCGATCATGCCTTGGTGTGTCGTGCAACTGCTGTCCGATGCTCAACGAACGATCGTCGCCCGCTTTCGCAAACGGAATGATGCCACCGCCCATCTTCAGGCGTTACAACGACTCCATCCACGGGCAACTTACGAAGTGATCTTTATGCCACCTGAACCGAACTAGCCAAATCCTATGGACGATCGACTTCTCCTGCTCAGGACCGATCGTCCACAGGCGCAATACGCGGATGGCCTGACCTTTTACTTTGTCCATACCAAACGGGGCAAAATCGCCATGGATGCGATGAAAATCCTGCCTCAGTTTAAGGGGATCTCGAACCATGACGGGTTGAAAAGCTATGCCCAATATTGGTTCAAGTATTCATGGGCGATCTTATTTCGTCCATACCAACGGCCTGAGTAGTGACCAGCTAAATCAGGAAGGGACAGAGAATTATTTTCTGCCCCTTGCTAAACGAGGGATTATCTGTGATTATAGATAAGGCTTAAAAAGCACGGATGACTGGCGCAATCGGTAGCGCATCGGACTCTTAATCCGCTGGTTCTGGGTTCGAGTCCCAGGTCATCCATCAGAGCAATTCTAAATTTATTGATTTTAGGATTGTTGATTTTAGAGTTACTGACGTTAGATTTTCGATCGGGTGTAGATTTGTGCATTTATTGATTCCTTCGGCAGGTTCGGGGCGGCGGATGGCTAGCGATCGCAACAAAATGTTGTTGGTAGTGAATGGTCGTTCTATTTTGGCTTGGACCTTGTTGATTGCGGAACGATCGCAGAGTATTCGTTGGATTGGGATTGTGGGGCAGCTCCATGATTTTGAAGATTTTCAGATCATTACTGATTCACTAGCCCTAACTAAACCTGTTGTATTGATTGTTGGCGGAGATACTCGCCAAGCCTCGGTACATAATGGCCTGAAGGCACTGCCGACTGATGCTTGCCAGGTATTAATTCACGATGGGGCCAGATGTTTGGCAACAGCCGACTTGTTCGATCGGTGTGCGGCGGCGCTTCAAACAGTTGAGGGGTTGATTGCGGCCATTTCGGTGAAAGATACAATTAAAGTAGTTGACGAAAATCGATTGATTGTGGAGACTCCCGATCGGGCGAATCTTTGGGCCGCACAGACTCCGCAAGGGTTTCAAGTTGAGTTATTGAAAAAGTGTCATGCTGAAGCAGAAGCAAAGGGTTGGAATGTGACCGATGATGCGGCGTTGTTTGAAAAATGTGGACTGCCCGTTCATATTGTATTGGGCGAAGAAACGAATCTAAAAGTGACAACCCCAGTTGATTTGACAATTGCAGCATTCATTTTGAGCGATCGTTAAATCCAACAATATTAAAATTTCCAATACTCGATGTTCAAGTTTATAGACATTTCTAAAACTCCGTTCAGGATCATATGTCTGATACAGACTGTTGGTTGTCATCATGATTAATCGATAGGCTAATTTTTATCAATTGTAGGCAGCATTAATCACCCGTCTAGCACGATCGGGTAATCTTTTAAAGGTTCGTCCGACATTTCCGACATGAGATTATTGGGATGGTTCACGCATTGTTATTGCACTTAGTAAAATTGAGATGAGTTTCTGAGCAATCTTTACTTGGTAATATTCGAGTTAATGTATTATTAACCGTCACGAACTAATTTTAGAACAGGATAGTTGCACGTTTGATGAGTAAAATAATTGTAAGATTTTGTGCGATCGTGCTGACTACACTTTTAATTGTAGTATCACTTGGAGGCTTATATCCACAGGGGCTAAGGGCCGCAGACAATGCGATTGAGATCGCGGTAGCTGCACCTTTAGGTAATGATGGCGCTAGTGGTGGTCAAGAGATAGTTGATAGCGTCAAACTGTATATTGATACGACTAATCGTGATGGGGGTGTTAATGGGCATCAGCTTAAATTAAATGTTTTTGATGACAAAGGGAGTGCTGACGGGGCGACTCAAGTTGCTAACGAGATTGCTAAAAGTAATGCGCTGGTAGTTTTAGGTCATCGATCGTCTGATGCCTCGATCGCCGCAGGTACTGTTTATCAAGACCGTAAATTACCTGCGATTACAGGTACGGCAAATAATCCTAAAGTTACGAGCGACCGTCCCTATTATTTTCGGAGTATTTATACTAATCCCGATCTTGCCAAAACCCTGTCAATCTACGCACAGCAAGTACTTCAGTTCAAAACGGCTAGTGTGATTTACGACAAGGCTAGTAAAAATGAAGAGGCGCAGTCTCAAGTCATTAAGTCTGCCTTTGAAGTAAATGGGAATGGCAAAATTCAGAAAACTTGGGCGATCGACTCTGACCCCAATAATCGCAAAGCATCGGTGCAGCAAGTCGTCAATGAAATCGCCGCCGAACCTGAAGCGGGAATTCTGTTCTTAACAATGTCAAAAGAGGATGTTGCTGAAGACTTTCTGGTGGCGCTTAAACAAAAGGGAATTAAAAATAGCCTTCTTGGTGAACAAGCATTAGGCCGGGAATCCTTTGCTAAACGGTTTGAAAAGTATGATGAAGAGAAGAAAGCCCCAGGATTCTTTACCGATGGCATGTATGTGCCTTTGCCGATTTTGTTTGATAGTGCGGGAGCTGATGCTCAAGACTTTTTAGCTGCTTATCAAAAAGCCTATAACAAGACTCCGTCCTACGTAGGGGCTAAGTTTTATGAGGCAGCGATCGCCGCAGTAGATGCGATTCGTAAGGCTAATCCTAAGTTAACATCTGGAAGTTTAGAAGCCGATCGTGAACAGGTTCGAGATGCATTATCCAAGCTTAACAATCGCAAGGTGGGTATCAGAGGCTTAACGGGTTTACTATATTTCAACAGCGATCGCAATAGTGATCAGCCTGTACGCGTTGCCCAATTCCAAAATCAAAAACTGATTTCAGCATCCCAACAATTTACGCCAATCACTAATCCTGAACGGCTTAATTTACCGAAAGAACTCCAAGCTGGGAATATAGTTCAATCGGGCGATCAATACTTTTGGCGGCAGCGCGTAGTTTATTCGGGGATAGATATCAATAAGTTAAATCGGATTGATAAAACAACGTTTACTGCAGATTTTTATGTGTGGTTCCGCTATAACGGTAATGATGAACCCACGGAAATTCAATTTCCCGATGCGGTTACTAACAGTGTGAATCCAACTGCGCCTGTATTTGATGGTAAATCGCCGCTCAAATCGCAAGTAATCAATGGTTTGAAGTATCGCCTCTACCGCGTGCGTGGTGAATTTCGGAATGCCTTTGATTTTCGTGATTATCCCTTCGATTCGCAAAAACTAAATCTACGTTTTGACAATCCCAATCTATCAACAGAGCGTCTAATCTATGCGATCGATACCGTTGGATTGAAACTACCCAGAGCTAAAGATGGGGAGGGTAAGCCATTTCAAGGATTACAACTTTGGAATTTTAAAGATATTACCTATTTCCAAGACTCTTCGCGCAGTACCTCCACTCAAGGCGATCCCGATCTAGTTCAGTCCAATGCTCAGATCGAGTATCCCGGTTTAAGCATTCGGATGACGTTTCAACGCAAGACCTTAGTATTTTTATCTAAGAATGTATTGCCGTTGATTTTGCTCTCACTCTTAACCTATTGCTGCCTCTTCTTTCCTTATACGATGTTTGTGCCGCGCACGATGGCTCCTGCCTCGGCATTGCTATCAGGGATTGTATTGTTATTATCCTTTAACAACCAATTACCTGAGGTCGGCTATACCGTTGCAATGGAATATGTGTTTTATGTTTACTTCTGTTTGTGCTTGTTCCCGATTCTGGTTACTGTAATTGGCACTAAGTTAGAAAAAGATGGGCGTAAGAAAGCCTTTAGGTATTTGAATATCGCGTCTTGGATTGTCTATCCCTTAATTTTGATTAGTACCGTTGCGACGTTTGCGATCGTCTATAGCGATCGTCTAATTTAAACAACCAATAGAAAGGCGGTATTTCGCGCCGCCTTTTAAAAAATCGTTCTCTTTTGATTTTGCTATAAAAAATTATGTATGATTCTCTCTAATAACTCAATTGCTCCGATCGGTAACTCGGTGGCTCAACGTGAATCATAATCCGCACCGGGCTAAATCGTTGTTCTAATTTATCTTCGATCGCTTCTGTAATCGCATGAGCCGCTGCCACTTCTGAGGGTTCCACAATCAAATGCATTTCAATAAAACATTGCCGTCCAATGACACCCCGCGATGCAATATCATGCACATTCAGCACGCCTGGAACCGATCGGGCAATATCGGCAATATGTTCCGGGGCAATCGCTGATTCATCCACTAGCCAAGGCAGGTTTTCGCGTAATACCGTCCAGCCGCTCGACATCACT
>JANXNM010000550.1 GCA_025354065.1 Synechococcales cyanobacterium 340R_concoct_173_sub
CAAAACAAATATTATGAGATGGAACTTGGTAGAGAGAAAATTGATCGATTAAGAAATTCAGAAACTGGTCATTACTAATGCTAGCACCAGAAATATTGATCGCATAGAATGCATCTGTAGAACCTTGTTGCTGACATATCCTGTGATAATTCGAGAAGAACGTTTTAATGACCCAACAATCGATCTCACTGATCAAACCATAGCGCTCGGCGGCAGGAATGAACTCATTAGGCGCGATTAATTCTTGCTTTTCGTCAAACATTCTGAGTAAAATCTCATAGTGCTCTACGGGTATTTGAGAAGTAATCGAAACAATCTTTTGAAAATAGAGACGAAAACTATTAGTTTCTAACGCATGACTGATTTTGGAAATTAATTGTCTCTCACCACGTTGCCTAATTAGTTCACTATCATCTTGTCTGTAAACATGAACACAGTTGCGACCTCTAGCTTTGGCGGCATAACAAGCCGCATCAGCCGCACCCATAACCTCCATCAAATCTTGACTGGTTTGGTCAATGGCAACAACTCCAATACTGACACCGATGATAAAGGTTTTATTATGCCAAACAAATCGAAACTGATGCACTAGGTTTCTAAGCTTTTCTGCAATATTCGACGCTTCAGCGATCGGGCATTGAGACAGCAAAAGACCAAATTCATCGCCTCCTAGCCGAGCAAGTCTATCATTGGCCCGAACTCCTTTTTGTATAAGGGTAGTGACTTGGCGCAATAGCTCATCACCCGCAATATGACCGACCGTATCGTTAATCACTTTAAACTGATCTAAATCTAAATAGCAAAGGGTGTGATGTTGGTCATTATCTTGAGACGAGGCAATAGCCTCAATTAGTAGCTGCTCAAATCCGCGACGATTGATTAAACCCGTCAGCGCATCATGGCTGGCTTCCCAAGAGAGCTTCTTGGCGAGATTACGCGATTCGGTGACATCATGAAAGACGAGGACCGCGCCGATAACTTGTCCTTGATGATCTCGAATTGGGGCGGCTGAGTCCTCGATAGAATGCTCTGTGCCATCACGGGCGATGAGAATAGTGTGATTAGCTAAACCCACAATGCGCCCTTTTTCTAGAGCTTTGATGATCGGGTTATCTACGGGTTGTCGTGTTGTTTCATTGATGATTATAAAAACTTCAGATAGATGTAATCCTTCAGCATCCTCTGATTTCCAGCCTGTTAAACTCTCAGCAACAGGATTAAAATATTTAATAGTACTCGCGGCATCGGTAGTAATGACGGCATCACCGATCGATTTTAACGTCACTTGAGCGAGTTCTTTTTCGGCAAAATAGATGTCTTTGAGACGTTGATTTTTTTCTATCTCTTGAGTAAGACTTGAATTTTGCTCTTGGAGCTTTTGACGCAACCTTCGGATTGTCAAATGGATTTCAACACGAGCTAATACTTCCTCGGCTTGAAATGGCTTAGAAATATAATCTACTCCTCCTATAGCAAGTCCTTGGACCTTATTTGAAGTATCATCAAGAGCGCTTAAAAAGATGATCGGAATGTCTTTTGTTTGCTCATTAGATTTTAGTTGTCTACAAACTTCATAGCCATCAAGGTCAGGCAATTTAATATCTAGTAAAATTAGTTCCGTTGCTGGAGACTGGGCCGCTCTAATGGCCATAGCCCCCGTTGTAGCACTCCTCACCTTATAGCCCTGTGCGCTTAATGTATCCCTAAGTAGACGCAGGTTGTCAGGCAAATCGTCAACGATTAAAATATTTCCTTGATAGCTGGTTACTCGATCGCTACTCATGTTGATCTTTAAGGGTGATATACATTACTCATAAACTAATAAATTTATTAAAGATCTTGCAGAAACTAATACTGTCCTTTTTACCTAATCTAAACTCATCATATACTAAATTGGATTTTCCTGAAAGTTGCGATCGCCGATTCTCTCGAAGATTTAGTACTGAACTTTAAGACGGATATCATTATGAGATTAACCGCACAATTGATGTACAAATAAGCTGTATGAATAAGCACATTTCCCAAGTTGCCGGGCTATTGGTCATAGCGATCGCTTGCCTTGTCTTGATTGGTTGGCAATTTGACATAAATCTGCTCAAAACGGGTTTTCGTGGCATAACCGCAACAATGAAAGTCAACACAGCCATCTGTTTTTTATTGGCTGGAATGTCTTTGATAGTGTTGCAACGTAAACAACCCACTCGAATACAGTATCAAATCTATAAAATATTTGCAGGGACGATCGTTGTCATCGGTCTGTTGACGCTGGGCGAATATCTCCTTGGTTGGAATTTAAAAATTGATGAGTTATTCGTTCGAGATATTATTTCTTCTGCAACTCCTTATCCGGGAAGAATGGGCGTAAATACTGCGTTAAATTTTGTCCTGATGGGAATCGCACTATTACTGCTAGGAAGAAATTCTCAACGGGGTATTTGGTTAGCTCATAGTTGCAGTAGTTTTGCCGCTACGATTTCTCTACTGTCTTTAGTTGGATATCTATTTGAAGTCGATATTGCCACAAGGCTGACCGTCCTCACAACCGCTCAGGCCATACACACAAGCCTAACTTTTTTAATACTCTATGTCGGTATTTTAGCGATCCGTCCCAAAGAGGGATTAATGAAAGTGATGACTAGTGAACTAGTCGGAGGGGCGATGGCGCGGAGGTTACTGCCTTGGGCGATCGTCTTTCCCATAGCCTTAAACTGGCTCACTTTTCAGGGCCACAAATTAGGCTGGTATGATAGTCAATCTAAATATATATTACAGATAACTTTTGAAATTTTTACCTTCTCAATCATCATCTGGGGCACGGCTCGATATCTCAATCACATAGACTTAAGGCGAAAACAAGCTGAATTAGCCCTTAACGCGATTAATAAAACCTTAGTATCTGAACGTAAAGCATTGCGAAATAGTGAAGAGCAGTTCCGCAATGCTTTTGAAAATGCCCCGATCGGAAAGGCAATCGTTGGACTCAATGGACAATTTATTAAGGTCAATTCTGCTTTATGTGAGATTGTTGGCTATCCCTCAGAAGAGCTACGAACCTTAACCTTTCAAGATATGACTCATCCCGACGATTTGGAACTAGATCTTAGTTATGTTGAGCAGTTATTAACGGATAAAATTTCCACATATCAAATAAAAAAACGATATTTTCATCAGCAAGGCCATATTATTTGGATTCTACTCAATGGAGCACTAATAAGAGATGAGCAGGGAAATCCACTCCATTTTATTGATCAGATTCAAGATATTACGGCTCGAAAAGCATCTCAAAAGGAAGTAGAACTTCAAAGCCTGATTATTCAGAACATGGCGGGTGGTGTGGCGTTAATCAAAGCCTCAGATCTAATAATCGAATACACCAATCCTAAATTTGACAGTATGTTTGGTTATGCAAAAGGAGAACTCGTAGGTCAGCCTGTGGGTATCGTTAATTATGTGGATACAGAGGTAACACCAGATGCATCAGTGATGGATATCGTCGAGCAAATCGATCGCTATGGGGAAGCGCAATACAAAGTCCACAACAAGAAAAAAGATGGCACACTCTTTTGGTGTAACGTACATACATCTAGATTTGAGCATCCTGAATATGGAGTTGTCTATGTTGTCGTTCAGGAAGATGTAACGGAGCTAAAACTTGCCGAGCAAGCCTTGAAAACTAGCACAAATCGTCTTCACTTTCTCCTGAACTATAGCCCTGTTGTCATCTTTGGTTGTAAACCAGGTGGCGATTATGGTGCGACATTTATCAGCGAAAATGTCAAAGATTTATTGGGCTACGAACCGAAAGAATTTTTAGAAGACAGTGAATTTTGGAGCAACCATATCCATCCAGAGGATGTAGAAAGAGTCTTCAAAGGAATAGCCAAGCCATTTATCAATGATTTTTATTCCCATGAATATCGTCTTCTACGCTTAGATGGGGACTATCGCTGGATGCTCGCTCAACTCAGGTTAGTGCGAGATAGTGATGGTAGACCAACTGAAATCTTGGGATATTTAATTGATATTAGCGATCGCAAACATACGGAGTTACTTCAGCAAGCAAAAGAAGCTGCCGAATCGGCAAACCGAGCTAAGAGTATCTTTCTCTCGAATATGAGCCATGAACTCCGTACTCCCCTCAATTCAATTTTAGGATTCACCCAATTGATGCTCAATGAGGACTCTCTTTCTCCATCGTCTCAAAAACGGTTGCAGATCATTACTCGTAGTGGGAAATATTTGTTGGATTTGATTAATGATATTTTAAACTTATCTAAAATTGAAAGTGGACGAATGCCGCTCAATAATTCTACATTTGACTTGACAGATTTATTAACTTCTATTGAAGAAATGTTGCGAGTTAAAGTTCAACCTAAAAAACTAGATTTGATTTTTCAGCAAGATCCCAATCTTCCTCGCTACATACACACCGATGAACGAAAACTGTATCAAGTCCTAGTCAATCTCCTCGGTAATGCGATCAAGTTTACTAATCAAGGCAGCGTTATCTTGCGAGTGAGAGGAGAACAAAGAGAAGAAACATCTTGTAATCTATATTTTGAGATTGAAGACACAGGAGTTGGAATTGCTCCAGAAGAAATTGATAACTTATTTAAAGTATTCGTTCAAGCCCAAGCAGGAAATAATTTGAATCAAGGCACTGGGCTGGGGCTAGCCATCAGTCAAAAAATCATGCAACTCATGGGAAGTCAGATTCAAGTGCAAAGTACTTTAAATCAAGGTAGTACCTTCTCCTTTGAGCTTGAAGTGCAGTTACCTCAAGTAGCTGTCTTTACTTCAGAAACTCTTAAGCAAAGAGTAATTGGTTTAGCTCCCAATCAAATGATTTATCGTATCCTTATTGTTGAGGATTTAGCAGAAAATCGCTTCTTATTAGCTCAGACCCTGACTGCGATCGGCTTTGAAGTTAGGGAGGCAACCCATGGAATTGAAGCGATCGAACTGTGGGAAAATTGGTTACCACACCTGATCCTGATGGATATACAAATGCCTCTCATGGACGGATACACGGCGACAAAACGCATTAGAGAGAATCCTGAGAGCCAAGAGACTATTATTATTGCTTTAACAGCAAGTGTCTTTGAAGAAGATCGCGAAAAAGTGCTAAATGTGGGCTGCAACGACTTTATCAGTAAGCCATTTCAGCACAAAGAACTCTTTGAAAAAATTGCCCAGTATTTGGGAGCACAATACATTTACCAAACAACAGAAGAATCCCCCCAGAAATCATCTATTGAAACACTTTCTATAGAAGCTTTATCTGAGATGTCTCCTCAGTGGTTAGAAGAAATGTATCAGGCTGCTTACTATCTTGATACTGAAGTTATGAAAGAATTAATTGCCCAAATTCTCGAATCTAAAGAAAGCTTATCCAAATCATTAATGGATTCTATTAATAACTTTAATTCTGACCGAATAATGGAACTAATTCGAGGCATGAATAATTAAACAAGCAAAAGTAGTTGACTGTGAGGAAGACAATTACTTGCTACAAAGATTTTTTTGCAGCGCCGACTCTTTAACGACAATTACCATACTTAATGTGATAAACCAATCCACGGTAGGCGATGCTATAGCTTGCACCTAAAATCTTAACTTGTTGTGCCAATACTGAGCTAATGGAAGCGATCGTCAACACCGTTGTTGCAAGAAATGCTTGTAGAACTTTCATAATGGAGATTAAATAGATGAAACTAAAGTATGATAATCAGTATTTTGATTTTAGCTGGCATTGGAATTACGATCGTTTATGGTAAATATTGGTGGCAAACTGATACCGATGGTCTCTGTGCTAAGTTCGCTAAAGGACAACAAATAATTGAGCCTAAATTTTATAGTCAAATGGAGCTTGAAGGCTTCCCCGCACCTGTGGAGCGATTTTTTCGGAAAGTGCTGAAAGATGGACAGCCAATGATTGCAGCCGGACAGCCAATGATTGCAGCCGTGAAACTTTCGCAGCGAGGACAGTTCAATATGAGTGAAACAAATGGCTGTATTACAAATGGCTTATTACAAATGGCTTATTACAAAGGTCGAATTACAGAAATTGAATATGAATTTGCATCATGAAATCCGACAGCGATCAACTAATTGTTAGCTTAGCGATCGCTTCTTTTAAGTTATCTATTTTCATTCCAGATTAAGCAAGCACAAATAGTTATGTTCGGAAAGATTATCGGCGATCGTCTTTTCTAATACTTGGAGTTAAACTCAGCCGTTTCAGGCGTTTATGCTCATACATCAATTTATCTGCTTGTGCTAGCAATTGTTCTAGTGAAGGTTCATCCGTGAGAGCGCAAATCTGAACCCCCACACTCATCGCTAGGTGATAGCAACGGGCAGCCGCTTGATTAAATTGATCAATATTGACTTGCAGGCGCAGGCACAAAACATTTACAGCGTCTGAGCAAGCAGGGATCAAGATAGCAAATTCATCACCCCCCAGACGGGCAACAATATCGGCATCACGAAACGTTTGTTTTAAGAGTTGAGCGGCATCCACGATCACTCTGTCTCCAATTTCGTGTCCGAACATATCGTTGATTTGCTTCAAGCCATCGACATCAACAAAGATCAAACAACAAGGCAACTGAGTCCGTTGGGCCATTTTTAGTTGTTGCCCTGCTAATACAAAGAAACCACGTCGGTTGTATAGCGCTGTCAATTCATCCGTCAACGCGAGCTGTCTTACTTCTGCTTCTGCTTTGAGCCGTTCGGCAACTTCCTGCTCTAGCCATTGATTTTGCTTTTGTAGCTGTTGGTGTTGCTGTTGGATCAGCAATTGGTTTTTGACTCGCATCAGCACTTCCAGCGCTTGGAAGGGTTTTGTAATGTAATCTTGTCCGCCCACCTCAAATGCTTGGGCTTTTTCATCTATACGATCGAGCGCACTAATAAAAACAATAGGAATATGGGCCGTGACGATCGATGCCTTTAACTGTTGGCACACTTCGTACCCACTCAGGTCTGGCATTCGGATATCAAGCAGAATCAGATCGGGTGGATTGCGATGTACGCCCTGAAGTGCCATTTTGCCATTGAGTGCTTTACGGACACAATAGCCTTCAGACTCTAAGATTTGGGTGAGAAGCCGCAGGTTATCGGGGGTATCATCAACGATCAAGATCTTGAGGGCAGCAGTGGGTTTGAGTAGAGTGGTCATTTCTTCTGACTGACTAAGGTTGAGTTAAATTGGCAAGCGTTTCGAGTTGGAAGTTATCGACTAGAAACGCCATCCTTTCAAGGAGCATCTGGGCGGCTTGAGGGATTTGAGCCATCAGTTGTCGGATTCTCCCGTCATCCAAATCAAGGCTTGCTTCATGTACTTGAGCAATCCATTCAACGGGCATGACGTGCAGATCTTGCTGGCTTAGAGGCTGTCCTGCTAGAAGGTTTGATGCTACTGAGGTTCCAGTATCGTAGCAGTAGCGTAGACCAAGATGACGCGCCATCATCTCCAACAGAACAGAGGCGGTAAATGGTTTCGCGATGTAGTCGTTACAGCCTGCCTGCAAACTAATTGTACGATCGTCTTCAAAGGCGTAGGCGGTGAGGGCAATGATCTTAGTGGGAGTACGAGGTAAGAGTGAGTTAGCGGTTTTGGTCGCCTCCTTCAATTGCTTCTCTTCCTCATCTCGAATCCGTCTAGTTGCTTCATAGCCATTCATGAGCGGCATCTGTATATCCATAAAAATTAACTGCGGGTGCCACTCTTGCCATTGGGTCAGTGCTTCTAGGCCATTTTCGGCAATGTGCACCTCAAACCCAATGGGTTCAAGTAATGTCTGTAAGAGGTAGCGATTTTCGTGCACATCTTCGACTACCAGAATTCGGTATGTCGGTTGTCCTCCCTCTAGACCAATGACGAGAGGAGCGGTTTCTGGTTCTATCAGGGGCACGGTTTTGGGCTGGTGTAAAAGAACATGACAGGTAAAGGTTGAACCGACATTGACGGTACTTTGCACGATGATATTACCCCCCATCAAACGGGCAAACTGGCGGCTAATGGACAATCCTAATCCGGTTCCCTGAGCCTGACGACCTTGGTGAGTTTGCATAAAGGTCTCAAAAATGGCCTCCCAATCCCGGCTAGCAATTCCACAGCCCATGTCTTGCACTTCAAACGAAAGCCTCAGGACAGGGATGAGAATCGGCGACGTATTTCGGTCATCGGGATTCCCTTCGATCGTTGCCTCAGTGGCTTCTGCCCTTAAGCGGACGAGGACGCTACCTTGGGCCGTAAATTTGATCGCATTGCCAATCAAGTTGATTAGGATTTGCCGCAATTTTGCCTCATCACTGCGAGCATACTGAGGCACGCTTTCGTCTACATCAAAGGAGAGAGTCAGTCCTTTCTGTGAGGCTTTGAGGGCAAACATTTCTTGCAGCGATCGCATCAAACGATGCAGGTTGAAGTCGCTTTCTGTTACCACCAGTTGACCCGCCTCAATGCGCGACATCTCTAGAACATCATTGATGAGTGCCAGCAGATGTTCACCACTGCGGCTAATGATGCCGAGATGCTCATGAAATTCAGTGGGGGTTTTGGGGCTGCGGTTCATCACCTGGGTAAACCCAAGAATGGCGTTGAGGGGCGTTCGTAGCTCATGACTCATCTTCGCGAGGAACTGACTCTTGGCACGGTTGGCGATCGCAGATCGTTCAGCCGATTCCTCTAAGGCTGCCTGAGAAAACTCTAACACGGCTAACATCAGCGTATTTCGCATCATCAGTGCCGTTTCAACTTCTGGTGCTTCCCACGGAAGTGAAGTGGAATACACCGTTTCCTTCCAGAGTTGAAAAGATTTACGCGGGGTCAAGCGTTGTTTGCCGCCTGGGTCAACCATGATTGCCGTGCGAGGATCACCAGCCCAATGTACCGTCTGAATTTGCTCTGGTCTAAACCAAAGCAGATGATAAGACTTTTGATGCAATACCAGCGAAATGGCTAAAAGACCGCTTGCACTGTCTCTGAACGCGCTGGCAGGGGGGTAGGCTTGAGCGAGGCTATCTGTCCGATAGAGATTGTGTTGCTTTAGCTGTGGTAGCCAAGCGACAAGAGCTTGAACCGTCTCTAATGACGGAAGTTGACCCATTAAGGAAATTTGCTGGTCGAGCACAATGGCCACGCCCTCGGCATGAACCAGCTCTAGCAATTGAGTCGCATTCCGAGTCAACACCTGCTGCATAAAATCAGGTTCCTGAAGGAAAGCCTGCTGTAGATGGTCCTGAATCGCATTGACCTGGGTGCGATAACGGCTCAATTCGCGCTCTTGCTGATGCACCAGTTCAGTAGTGACAAACTGTCCCAAAAATTCGCAGGTTTTGCGTATCTCATAGGTCACTAATTTGGGACTGTAATGGTGGCAGGCAACTAACCCCCAGAGGCGGTTATCGTTAACTAAGGAAATAGTGAGTGACCCACTGACCCCCATATTCTGCAAGTATTCGATGTGGTAGGGGGAGACTCCCCGTAAGACGCACTCACTTAGATCTAAGGGTTTCGCCTCTGGATCACTGTTAATGGGAACTAAACGAGCTGGTCTGTAGTTGACATTGGGAATTTGGCGAACCCAGTTATGCAGAAATAATTTACGGGCCGGGACAGGAATGTCGGTTGCGGGATAATGCAATCCCAAGTAGCTTTCTAACGGTTGCTCTTTTGCCTCCGCAATTACCACCCCGTGATCATCGGCTTCAAAACGGTAAACCATGACACGATCGAACCCCGTTATTGCTTTTACTTCCTCGGCAAGCATTTGCGTTAAGGCAGTAAGAGTGGTTGTATTGCGAAGATTCAGAACGACCGTTTGCAGGTGATGGTAAAACTGGGTGGAAGGAATGTTCTCGGTGGGAAGCTGAGGCTCTAGTTCTAAGAGCAGACCCTCTTTTGTGCGGTGGAGAGTACTTCTGAAGGTTTGTATGCTCACCTTGGTGTTCCCTAAACTTAGGACGCTAGGGAAACTACTGTTGACCTGCGCTTCTAACTCAAATGGGTTGCAGCGTTCTAGGTTGTCTCGCCGTAGAAGAGATTTAATGCGTTTGACCTGATCCCGAGAAAATAACTGCTGTAACGATTTTCCTAACAAGGCAGTGGCGGCAAGACCAAAAAATTGCTCCACATTTTCACTCACCTGCACGATTGTGAGATGTGGCTCTTGTAGTACTAGAAGGATGCCATGTGACTGGATATAGCCTGGAGCAGACACAGACTCCTCATTACATTCCTCAAGCAGCGTCAGCATGGCAGGGGTGAATTCGGTTTGTGCAATAGCGTTTAAGGAGTTCATTTTTAAGGTGGCAAATTCTTCAGGGGTTCTGCTGCAAAATTGAGAGTATAATTTTCTGGCTGATCACACCGATCGTAACGTCACTTTTAAATTTGTATCAGATTGTAATATTTACAATTTTTCCTTATAGAACCTATTTGATATTCTAGGGTATCCTAAAAGCATCGCAAAAACCTCATATCCACCAGTCTTATGGCCTATTCCAGCAGTCTAGCCGATAAAGAATGGGAACTCCTTGAACTCCTTCTATCGGAAATGTTGCCACCTATTCAAATCTCAACTCAAATCCCATCTCAGACAACGATCGCAGCAACCGATCGCCTTCTATTGAATCCATTGTTTTATATAATCCGATCGCAGTTGTGAATGAATTTAAACTTTCGGAGACTCGACCTAATTTCATCAATACGACACCCAAATTTTGATAGGGTTCAGGATTTTCAGGATTGATTTCAATAGCACAATTATAAGACTCGATCGCGGCTTCAAAATTCCCCATTGCTTTCTGAGTCATACCAAGATTGTAATGGGCGATTGCACAGGTTGAATCAATAGCGATCGCTTCACCATAAATCCAAGCTGCCGTTTCGAGATCACCATTCA
>JANXNM010000585.1 GCA_025354065.1 Synechococcales cyanobacterium 340R_concoct_173_sub
GTTACGCCTTCGCCCGTTACACCTCCTCCTATCCCTGAGACTTCCCCAGCCATCGTCGAACCGCTCGAATCTGGTTCTGACCCGGAACTAGGAACTATTAAAATTCGTGAAACTCCCCCCGTCACTCCTCCGCCTGCGCCACGCCCTGCGCCATCGTTATATTTGTTGGGACATTTTAATTATTTTCAGACTAACAACATCTTTTCTTCAATTCCATTACAAACAGATGGTGTAGCAGGGACAGGATTGGGATTGTATTATTTGCCGCGTCTTAGCCCAAAAACCTATTTGTTGGTGTTGGCGGAGGCTAATATTCTCCGCTACGGGACATTTTCTCGACTCAACTATGACGAGCTACGACTGAAGGTGGGACTTTATCAGCAGTTGACGCCTCGGTTGAGTGGTGAAATTGGTTGGAGCTATCAGCAATTGACGACGGCTAAGGAAGATGTAAAAAATTTGTTTCAGGGGGTACGATTTTTTAACGAACGTTCATTTCGGTTTGACCTTACGCGTCAAGATTCCCTTAGTCCTTCTCTTAATCTCACTACAGCCTATCAGTTTCGCTGGAATCTTACGGGTGACATTGAAAAATACGATCGGTTGGTAAATGGGGGGCAGATTTCACTCAGTTACAAACTTTCACCTCGGCTCACGACTGGACTGGACTATCAAGCATCTTGGACCCACTTTACTGAGCAATCGCGGGATAATGTTTCGCATTATTTAGGGGCAAATTTGAGCTATAGCCTGAACGATCGGATGTCGCTTAATGCTTTTGGGGGCCGAAGTATGGGAGTTTCTAGCGAAAAGCGAATTGAACCGAATAGCTGGATTTTTGGGCTGGGGTTTAACTTTAATGTTGCAATCTTTTAAAGATAAAATGCTTGAAGATATTTTTTAAAGGTAAGAACACCAGTCGCTCCAGCCGCCGACGTAGAGTTTGGCGTGATGCCCCATGAGCGATAGGGACAGCAGATTGACACATGCGGTAACGCCTGACCCGCAATAGACAATGATTTCGGTTTTACCATGGTTTTCTAGGAGGTTTTGTAGACTGGCCCACCGATCGGCTTGGAGTTCAGCATTGATATATCCGCGCTCGTCTGTGACCTGTTGCCAGGGATAGTTGACGGCTCCCGGAATATGGCCAGCGATCGGGTCAATCGGTTCGCGGTCGCCCCGGTACCGGACTGTTTCCCGTGAATCTATCAACACGTTGCCAGGGGTATTTATGGCCGCTCTAACGTTATTAATATCAACGGTCCAATCGGATTGAACAACTGGGATGAAATTGCCGGACGTTGTTTGAGGTAA
>JANXNM010000634.1 GCA_025354065.1 Synechococcales cyanobacterium 340R_concoct_173_sub
ATTCGGTATCATCGAAGGTCGTTAAAATCAGGACGCGAATGGTGGGAAAGGCCGAGACGATCGCCCCTGTTGCCGCCACACCATCCATCACAGGCATTCGAATGTCCATTAAAATTACGTCAGGTCGATCCATTGGATCCAAAACATTTAATGCAGCCAGCGCAAATTCACCATGCTCCGCTTCACCCATCACCAGTAAATCGGGTTCTGGCTTGAGCAACGATCGTAAACCACGGCGAATCAAGGCTTGGTCATCTACTAAAAAAACTCGAATCACTTATCTTGCCTGAGATTTTGAACATACAGGGAATCATGATTCCAGACTAATTCCGATCGCCAAATTATAATTTAGCTAGTCTGGATTTGAAAATAAGACTTCGATACGACACCCCTTTCCGATCGCCGTCGTAATCGTCAAAACGCCATTCAGCGCTAACGATCGTTCCTCCATACCCTGCAACCCAAACCCGCTTTGAGTCTGCGATCGAATAAAACCAACGCCATCATCTTGAATCACCAATCGCAGGTCTAGCCCCGATCGTTCTAAACCAATTTTCACCGCATTTGCCTGGGCATATTTTGCAATATTAGTTAGCGCTTCTTGCACAATTCGGTAAATTGCAACCCGCAACGACTCCGACAAAGAATTCGCTAAAATCGCGTCAATTTCACAACTCGGGAAAATTTGGGTAGATCGGAACCAATCTTGCAGCAACAGATCCAAAGCTACGGTCAACGGTTGGGATTTCAGCGGATCCTCCGATCGTAAGCTAGATACAGACTCCCGCACCGATCGTAAGGTCTCCGAGCCAATTCGTTTTGCTTCTTGCAGCAAGTCTTCCGCTTCCACCGGATCGCTTCTTAATAACCGAAGGGCCGCCGCGAGATGTAGATTAAATGCAGTTAGAGAATGACCGAGAGAATCGTGAATTTCCCGAGAGATCCGGTTCCGTTCTTGAAGCGTGGCAAGAGTTTCGACTCTAAGAGCATAGTCACGCAATTTAGTATTTGCCCCAGCTAAAGCATCCCGACTCCGACGCTCCGCCAACAATGTTCCGAGTAATACTTGCACAAATAGTAAAACCAATCCTAAGAGTAAAATGCTGCTCAAGGTCGTAGTCCAAAGTCTCGACACGACAAGTTCATTCACTTCTATCCGCAAAAAATCGCCAGAAATATCGGGTGTAAGCCGTGCGGCCCGTCGTAATGCTATTTGCTCTAGCCGAGGCAATCTAAAATTAGTAATGGTATAAATCTGCGCTCCGGCTCCCGTCAAGAATGTGACTGCGGCCAACACCCAGGAAATTTTTGCCTCAAACATTAGCCCACAGCGCAACACCACCACAATGCAGAGCAACGGCAACAGCCTAAATCCAGTCCCAAAGGCCGCGATCGCCACCAACCCCACCAATAAAGCACCATAGAACACAGCAGAATATCGCCGTAAATTAGGGCTTGGCAATCGTAAACTACTCAAAATAAAAATCAATACAATTGCTAAATTCCAGCCCGGTTCATGGGGTACACCGCGTGGTACTCGAAACGGTGGTATCTGAATCAGTTCGCCTAGGGCCGCGATCGTCAACAAACACCATTCAAATCGTAATAAAAATTGAAATGGATGATTTTGCAATCTCACAACTTAGGGATCTGGTTTACTCGGGGGCACTTGCTCGATTCCAGCGACGACCTTGATCACTTCACTCACAATAGGAGCGGCAGTAGTCCCGCCGTACGCTTGACCTTTGGGTTCATCCAAGACGGATAGCACCACATAACGAGGATTGTCCACTGGGAAGATTCCCACAAAACTGGTAATAAATCGAGAGTCCGAATAGCCCCCTCCGCCCTCCGCTGCTTTTTGCGCCGTCCCAGTTTTCCCCGCCACCCGGAATCCCGGCACTTGGGCCGCTTTCCCGGTTCCACTATCGACCACCGCCTCCATCATCCGAAGAATCGCTTTAGTATTTTTAGGTGAAAAAATCTGCTTCGGCATCGACTGCTTCGGTTGCCAAAACGGTCGTCCTTGACTGTCATAAAGCCCTTTCACCACATGAGGTGTGACCATTTTTCCACCATTGGCCAGCATGGCATGTAGTTTCGCAAGCTGAATCGGAGTCATGGAAAACCCTTGCCCAAAGGCGGTGGTTGCCACTTCAATAGGCGATTCCATGTAGGTTTGGCGGGGTTTTAGGTAGCCTGGGGCCTCAAAGGGCAGGTCAACGCCCGTAGATTGCGCCAGACCGATGCGCTCTAACCAACTGTAATAGACCGATGGCTTCATGGTTTGGGCAATGCGGACCATGCCAACGTTACTGGAGTAGCGCATTACGTCCGTTAAGCTCAGTGACCCACGCGCTGCATTGTCTGAATTACTAATGGGCCAGCCTCCTACCACAATAGTTCCAGAATCATTGAAGTAATCGCCAAGTTTTATAGTGCCTGCTTCTAGGGCGATCGCGACATTAATCGGTTTAAAGGTTGATCCCGGTTCATACAGATCCGTCAGACCCCAATTTTTCAATACGGCGAAATCTTTGACGTTCCAATATTCATTGGGATCAAACCTGGGGCTATTAACCATAGATAAAATAGATCCATCCTGGGAATCCATCACAATCACTAAGCCCCGTTTTGCCCCAAAGGTCGAGACTTGCCGATCGACAATCTCCTGCACCGCCCGTTGCATTCGACTATCTATAGTTAGCTGAAGGTGTTGATCATCTTGATGGACAAACCCATTGGGAACCCCTTCGGGCAAAATTGAGCCACCGCCTGTTTTGTTCAGCCGAACTGATTTTTCGCGGGGTTTTAGAAGATGCTCATAGGTAGTTTCAATGCCGCCTTGGCTCTTTTGCTCCAGATCGACATATCCAGTGATGTTCGCCAACAAATCTTGTTGTGGATAGACCCGACGAGAAGAAGGAATGAAGTCGATGCCGTCAATGCGGAGGTCTTTAATTCGTTGGGCCGTATTTTCTTCTAACTGGTCTATTAATCTGATCCCCGTCTTGCTGCCATCAAATTTCTTTTGAAGTTCAACCGGATTTTGATTTACCAAAGGAGCGAGTAAATTTGCCACCTCTTGATTACTTCTTTTATCAAAATATCGTGGATGAACGAAGACTGTATAGACCTGTTCATCCATAGCGATCGCGTTGCCATTACGATCGACCACTGGACGACGCGGAGTGAACGGTTTTAATAAAGTTGTCTGCTGCTGTTTTGCGCGAGTTACTAAATCAGCCGCTTGAAAGACCTGAAGTCGCAAAAGATTAATCCCCAGTAACCCACAGCCGACAAGTAACACTATCCACACGAAACGCAGTCGGGACAGCGTGGGTTTTGCATTAGGCAATGCCGGAATTTGTCGAGCTAGCGATCGTTGGTGAGAAGATCGTTGGCGAGAAGGATAGGGACGAGCCATGATGTTTAATATCCGATCGGCGTGATGGGTTTGGCATTGCGGTCAGGACCCATGTTGTGGGTGGGGAGAGGGGGCCGAAGAGGTGCGGAGGGAATCACCACCATATGATCAGAATTGCGGGGCACGAGTCCATACTGTTTTGGATCAGTGCGGCGAGCAATATCATTTTTCATCAATTCACTTCCCTTCAAGATCTGTCTCTCGTCGCGTCGCAAGGTATCGAGACGATTATAATTTTTTCCCCAGAGCTGTTGAGAATAGACCGCCCAACCATAGGTAATAACAGCGCTACCCACTAAAAGTAAAGCGACCATAACGGAGAGATTCTCAATCTTTTTCAAGGCACGGAGCCAGACAGGAAGAGGTGTCCGATCGGGCATTGCTTTGAGAGGCGATCGGAGCGATCGTCCCTTTAATAGCTCTAATGGCGTGGGCACAGGCGATCGGGATACAGATCGGGATACAAAGGATTTGGGAATGCGGCGAACCGTATTTCCAGTACTTCCTATCCTTTGAGGCGATCTGGGCATTGATTGACTCGAAAAATCTCGTAACGGCTGAGACGCATACGAGGACGATCGTTGTTGAGTGCGACGAGGGGTCGGGCGAGAGCGAACCATAACAAACCTGTCAGCAAAAAAGACTGATACCTAGTCCCGATAAAGGGCGCTTGTCAAAAAATCGTAAAACACACAGGGAGTGAAAAGTAGTGTAACCGGAGACTCCTGAATTGCGATCGAAATTTCAATGTTTCTCCTTGGTCGGATCCACAGGTCTAGGAGTTTTGAGATTTTTATTTCGACTTCGCCTCCCGTCCCGTTTCAGCAGCTGGCAACATCAATCGCGTCATAATGCGACCATCATCTAGCTGCGTTAGGGTGAGTTGTGCCCCCATAACCCGCAGGACTTCCTTACAAATTGCAAGATGCATTCCAGGCGGTTGGTTAAGCAAGCTTGGAGCGAGGGGATCCATAGGTTGAGTAGCTTCCAATTCTTTAATCAATCTGGGTTCAATTGTCCCATCATCCGTAATCGCGACTTCGACCCAGCGAGGATCAGATTGACGACACCAAATATCGATGCGCTTCCCGGCCTCCGATCGTTGCCCTGCAATGGAAATCACTTCATACAGCACCATTTCCAACTTATTTATGTCACCAATAATAATTGGGTTGCTCTCTTGGTGAACCTGAGACCAGATCTGACGCTGCTTTAATAAGACATCAGCCCGATCGATCGCCCGCCTTAAAACGCCCAATAGCGGGACGCTCTCTTGACGATATTGCATCTGCCAAGCTTCATTCAATAACGCCGACTGTACAGGGGCCATGGCATCTGCGATTTGGCGCAAAATCTGTTGGTTACGAGTGGCCGCCAAAGCATCTTGACTAGCGGGTTTGGCAGCTTTAATTAGGCGCTGAATGCCGACTTGAACGCTGCGATGTAATTCTTCTAGGTGACGATGTTTGTACCAACTAATTTGCTCAAGTTTGAGACGTTCAAACTGCAACACAGACTCTAGTTTTAGGTGGCGACGAGCAGCAGCTAACTGGCCAGCTAATACGCTGAGAGTATTAATCGCCTGTTCATCCCAATGGCGTTCATCTCGCAACGCTAAACACAGCAACCCAGTGGATTCATCATCGGGATTGGTCCGCAGGGCAATAGCAAGAATTTGTCCCATACCTTGAGCATTGAGCCACTGGCGGGTTTCACCAGGAATCTGGGACGGGGTGAAAATTAAGACGGAGTTATTCTGTTGGGCCATACGAATCAGGGGATCGGCATGAACAGAGACTTTGGTGTTGGGCAGGAGTAGATACTGGCGATCCATAATTTGAGGCAGTACCAGTCGTCCCGTCCGACGGCCAGGAAACCAGGAGACAAGGAAGGTCAGCTGGGCATCTAAAACTTGAGAAATGGTTCTGAGGGCCACTTGTTCTACTTCATCAATAGAGTCACTACTCTGGATCAATTGAATAGCGCGCTGGGTATTTTGGTTTAGCTTGGATTCTTGTTCTAGTTTGCGCTGCAATTGCCACTGATTCAAAATCACGCCGAGTTGCTGGGCCACTAATTTCACTAAGTGGGTTTCCTGAGCCATCCAGGCACGCGGGGTATTGTGACAGACCAGCAATAATCCTTCCAACCGATGACCGGGACAAGTGGTGGTCAATAAAACCGATCGTACTCCCAAATCCCACAGAACACTGCGCCAAGCGGCAAGTCGTAAATCATCTTCGAGATCTTCAATAGCCAGTCCCTGGTTGCTACGCTCTACCATCTGAAAATCTATCTCGCTTAAGGACGGAAGCTGAACTAAGGCACTGCTACGACGATTGCGGGGTTGATGTTGATAGCAGACCTCAAAATTTCCCGTAGCCCGATCGTACAGAACCACCATAAAGCGCTCAACTTTGAGCCGATCGGTCAACAACTGTGCCGATCGATTCAGGGTCACTTTCCAATCTTCCGAACTGTAAAGCGATCGGGCAATTTCAGCCATCAGCGACTGATCCATTTGGGTCTGCTGGATCACAGATTCCATTTTCTCCAAGGGAGCCATCAACGCAATAAGCTGACCCACACCCCTCAGATATTGTTTTTCTTCCTCTTGCCAAATTCGCGGTTCATTTCCTTCAATGGCCACAAAGCCCAGCAGTTGATTTTGATAAAGAATAGGGGCAGCAAGGAGCGATCGTGCCCGAATCAGTTGCATCAAGCGCGAAGTAGCATCGGCCTTGAGGGAGCTGTGGGCTTCCCCGATCGCCACAACTTGATCTTGAACAAGCTGTAGATAAAAGCTATTGATTTCTTGAGCCGTAATACCGGAAGCTGCTGTAGTGTTGTCGAGTAAA
Organism: Synechococcales cyanobacterium 340R_concoct_173_sub; assembly: GCA_025354065.1. The sequence goes on from JANXNM010000634.1 coordinate 6,286, forward strand.
CTCTTAACCCTTGGCGCTTGATTGGTTAGTCGTCGCCAGAAGTAGCGCTTATCGGATTCAAACCAATACAAACTAGTCCGAGACGGGTCTAAAAACTGATGCGTTTCTTCAATGACGGCCTCTAGTCGTCGGCCAAAATTAGGTAAACCTCTAACAACTTCTAAATTACTCAAAAGTGGTTTATCAGGGCGTTTTTGCTGCTGACGTTGCGACTCTAATTCCAGGTGAGATAGGGATGCTGAAAATGCGCCCAAAACAATATTCAATACCGCTTTCTCTGGAGTTCCTGGAAAGGTTCCCCAGTGCTGCGAGCCTAAGATTAAAACTCCAATGCACCGATCGCGGTGACACATAGGAAACAACATCGTGCCTTGAATGTCGTATTTCTGAGCCGTTTTACACAATTCGCCTGCCCGCATTTCCTGCCGTAAATCAGCCAAAGCCAAAGAGCGTTGCTGAATCACCACTTGTTCTAAAATATCGCCAGATAGAAGCTGTATCTTTTGAGTCAGCGGATTCATACGATCTTCTGAGAATCTCATGAATCCAGTTCTCGCCATATTAGATGGAGCGGACCCATTTTTAGACTCGGCGGTGTCCGGAAGACAACCTCCTTTGCCAATGATGTGATGATTTACTCGATCGTACAGTCCCAACCAAATTAACCCATGCTCCTGACGAAATGAGGTTTTGAGGTAGCTAAGTAGGGACTCAATTAATACTTCATCAGTCTTCGCTTCCAGCAGGGTTTGCAGGACTTGTCCTAAGGAAATAAGGCTATGTTCTTGCAGATTTGGCTCTTTAAGAGGACCCATGGTACAACAGCATTAACAAGGTGAACGGGAAATGAACAATAATTGCCACATAATCTTAGAAATGAGGCTGGATCTGGAGGATTAGGAATACTGTCTACTGGGTGGTATTCGCAATAATGTCGGTAAATAGCCCTAATTGGCTAAATTTAAGTGGCTAATGTAATTAAGTTTGTGAAGCGGTCTAAATCAGTGTTCATGAGTGAGAAGCTCTGGCTACAGGGTTCATAACGAGAAATAAACGCCCTAGAAATTTTATGGTTTTACTTACACAATACCTCTCAACGCTGGAAATGAACGCGAATCTCAAATTCAAAGGATATTTGATAGAATCAAATCGATTTTAACCCGGAGTTTTGCTTGCCAGAGTTCTATCGTTCGGTGCTTCGTCCGCTCCTGTTTTCGGGCCTGGATCTCGATCCTGAATGGCTACATCAGCAGACGCTTCAGTGGTTACAGTGGACCGATTTGGATGCTTCAGCGTTTGTCCGCAGGTCGATCTTAAACCAGATGACGCGAACTTACGGGTTTAACAACGATCGGCTAATTCAGAAAGCCTTTGGCCTAGGGTTTGCCAATCCCATGGGCTTAAGCGCGGGTTTTGACAAAGATGGTCAGGGTGCTGCAATTTGGCCTCATTTCGGATTTGGGTTTGCTGAACTAGGCACAGTGACCCAATATGCTCAAGCGGGAAACCCTCAACCTCGACTCTTTCGACTCATTGAAGACGAGGCCGCTCTAAACCGTATGGGCTTTAATAATCAAGGTTCCCAGGCATTGGCCGATCGGTTGATAGCCCGTCAGAATCAGACCGATCGTCCCATCCCGCCCATGCCTTTGGGGATCAACTTAGGGAAATCAAAAATTACACCCTTAGATGAAGCAGCGGACGATTACCGTGAGAGTTTCCGGCGACTGCGGGATCTTGGAGATTATTTTGTGATAAATGTCAGTTCACCCAACACACCGGGACTCCGATCGTTGCAAAGCGTTGAACAGTTGGCCCCAATTTTTAAAGCGTTGAATGGGGAAAACCATAGCGGTAAACCTATTTTGGTGAAAATTGCGCCTGACCTTGCGGATGAGGACGTGTTGGCCGTGGTGGATCTCGCTCGTGAGTCGCACTTATCGGGGATCATTGCGACGAATACCACTATCTGCCGAGACAATCTCAAAACCACAATTTTGGCACGGACGGGCAATCCGATCGTAGACGAAGCGGGCGGAATCAGTGGTGCACCTGTTCGGGCGCGATCGACGGAAGTGATTCGGTTAATCTATCGCCACACGGATGGGCAATTTCCCATTGTGGGGGTAGGTGGTATTTTTACGGCGGACGATGCTTGGGAGAAAATCACTGCCGGGGCTAGTTTGCTTCAGGTCTATACGGGCTGGATTTATAACGGACCGATTATGGTGCGTCGGATTTTGGAAGGGCTAGTCGATCGGCTTGATGCTGCCGGACTCAATACATTGGATCAAGCTGTTGGACTAGCGGCAAAGTGAAATAAGTAAATTTAGAGAAATTGGGGCAATGCGACTTCCGCGATCGACTCCCACGCTGTTCCTACCACTAAATCGAATTCTATTGCAGGCGTATTCACCCGATCGCAACGCACCGCAAAGCTACAGGTTTCGCAGGTTTGTCGAATCTCCGTCTGAGGGAACGATTCACCCGTCAACTCATAAGCCGATCGCCACAAATTCAGGGCTGTTAATCGTTGAGTTAAGGCCGCTGCCGTCTCGGCCATTGCCTCCGCACTCGACTCCAACCGAAGCATGTGGGGTTGACCTTGATCCCCGCCCTGAAAAAACCAGTAGCGCATCTCAATACTGGCGGGCGAATAATTGCTGCTATTTACTAGAAGGAAGGGATACAGCTTCGATTGCCAACTCTGCTGTAACCGCCGGGAATCAACGGGTTTCGGATAAGTCTTCCAGTCCAAAATCTGGGCTGAATCCGATCGCAACACCACATAGTCGTACACCCCCACAATCGTGTGCCCCATCCAATCCATTGTGCGCACATGTTCACTATCGGTCCAAGCCTCGCCAGCATCTGGGAAAAGGTCCGCAGACTGGGCCTCTACCACTTCAAACCATCGCCTTAAGTCGGGATCCGTCGCCGCTATTGCTTCAATGGGAAGTTGCTGCGATCGTTGTTGCATGAGTTGATGAAAGTGGCTTCCCAACTGCATCTTCTCCCAGCTCTCACCTAGCTGTGGGACTGCCAACTGTTCCAAAACCGTATATTGAAACAATCTGGGACAGCTATCTAATATTGTCAAATTTCCTTGAGAAAGTTTCATCGCTAAGCTCTTACCAAAATGCCTAATCTTTCACCAAAACGAAGATGCTGCCTTCATTCCCCCGGCTAATCCGTAGCGTTTCATCCAAATAGGTCACTTCCAGCCAGCCCTGTGCCACGCCATCACGCGCAGGAATCGGTACATCGATCGCCAGAACCCGAGACTTTGCCTCCAATGAATCGACAAAAGCCGTCACCGATCGATAGCCCATAATGCTCCGCAGCCCCAAAATCGATCGTTCAAATGTGACCGAAACCCGTATATCGCCCGATCTGACATAACGGGCCGCCACCGCAACAATCCCTTCTATTCCCAACACGCTTTTTGTTTCTGCTACGTTATAAACTCGATCGCCCCGAATGGCCTGATATACCTCCCCCAAATCCGTCAACGGAATCCGATCGAGTCCCAAAATTCCTCGACTCGTCGTATACACCAACCGCCAGTCACCCATCAAAAATGGGGAATCCAGGGGATTGGGGCTAGGGGATTGAGCTTCCAAATCTGCAATTAATTGATTCAGATCTGCAATAGACTCGGGCGGAGTTTGCCAGAGATGATGATGATGGTCTTGGCGCTGGGAGTTTAAGGTTTGGAGCAATGTATTTTTTAATTTCAGTAATTCCAGCATTGCGGTAGTTCACAAATTATATAAAGTTAGGCCACAGATTTTCCATAGAACGCTTTTTAGCGCACTTCATCTAAGGTATAGTCTTTACGGAAGTTATCGTTTATCCCTAAAGTGCGAGAAAGTTAGCGATCGATGCGTCAACTTTCAAACTCGGTGATAAACTCTGGTTAACTTTCAGCAGACTTTTTTCTCTGCTGTCAATATTGTGAGACCCATTCAGAGCAGCCAATGACTGAGATTATTGCACTTGAGGTTTATAACCCATCACTACGAGAAGAGCCTCGGGATAAACCCGCTGCGGTTCTTCAGGTGAGACGGCAGGCTTCCATTCTAGATTGGTTGGAGCAAGCGGGTCGTCTTCGCGCTCGTCAGCCTGGAGATTTTGACTTCGTTGATGACGAACAAGAAATCAACGATTTGATGGGGAATGATGATGCAGACTACGAAGAGGAAGAGGATGATAACGATTTAGGCGATGTGGACGATTAGTCTATTTTGAACCGAACTGTCGATCGTTTGATGACATGAGCAAAAGAATTATTACCAGAGCGGTCCGCCTTCATCAGCGATCGTTCTAATAAACAATAATTTAGGTGGGCTAGTTTGTATTTTTTGAACTTAATTTCAAATTAGGTCCGGAAAATTGAATTCTCCTTGTGTGGTGTGTGTAGTGAGTTGTGTGAGTGTGCGGATTGTGGATGCAAAATTTGTTAATAGTCAGTCGCTAAGTTTTTCAGGGACTAAATTATTTGTCGCACTCGCTTCAGGAATGACCGCAACGTCCATTATTTTGGATTTATGGGCTAGTCGGTCGATCGTTTCATCAGCCTCGTTAACAGCTCCGCTAGTCATCTGTGGTATTTTATCTGCCCTAGTTGGCCTTGGTGCTGTACCTCTATTACGTACGCTGAAAGCAGGACAAATCATTCGGGAAGATGGACCTAAATCCCATCTTAAGAAGACAGGCACTCCGACGATGGGAGGTGCCTTTTTTGTTCCCGTTGCTATTATTATGTCGGTCGTTTTGAGTGGCTTTCACCCTAATGCCATAGCAGTTGCAGCCCTAACCACGGCCTACGCAGGCATCGGGTTTGCAGACGACTGGGAAATTATCCGTCGGCGATCGAACAGAGGAATTTCTCCCCGCACCAAAATGGGATTGCAAATCGCCTTTGCCGTTGCATTTTGTCTCTGGATGATGATGTATGGACATGTCTCGACAGATATCAAATTGCCCTTTGGAGTTGTGATTCCTCTAGGATTGCTATTCTGGGGTTTAGCCGCTTTTACGCTAGTCGCGGAAAGTAATGCAACCAACTTGACTGATGGAGTCGATGGTTTGGCGGGCGGAACTGTTGCTGTGGCGATGCTGGGCATGGGTGCGATCGCGGCTCCAACTAACCCTGAGCTAATGATATTTTCGGCCTGCCTGAGCGGTGCTTGCCTCGGATTTTTGGCCCACAATCGAAACCCCGCTAAAGTTTTCATGGGCGATACAGGGTCTCTAGCGATCGGTGGCGCATTGGCAGCGGTTGGATTGATGACCAACTCGTTGTTTGCCTTGTTACTGATTAGCGGATTGTTTCTTTGGGAAACCCTATCGGTAATTATTCAAGTTTCTTATTTTAAGATGACAAAAAATGCCGATGGTGTTGGCCAACGCTTTTTCAAAATGTCGCCTTATCACAACCACCTCGAACTCAGCGGCTGGACCGAAACCCAAATAGTAGGTTGGTTTTACACCGTTAATATCGTTCTCGCGCTTCTGGCTCTAGCTACAACCGCTAAATAATCAACTCACACAGGTTCAATTTCACAATTTTTATCTGACTTGTTATACTTTTAGAGAAATCTCTGATATATTACTCAAGTCGGAATGCCTGGAGAGATGGCTGAGTGGACGAAAGCGGCAGATTGCTAATCTGTTGTATGGATTAATCCGTACCGAGGGTTCGAATCCCTCTCTCTCCGTTACATAGGTAAACTTAAAGAACCGCAGGTCATATTTAACCTGCGGTTCTTTATTGTATTGGGGGGCTTTTCAAGCTTTACGATCGGCTGTAACCTTAGGTGTAATTTGGAACTTGGGTTGTGAGGCTTGTGTTATGGCTGTGCAAAGAACTGAAATGAGCGTTAGACGATGCGTAATGGTGACGAGTCTAGTTATGGCACTGGGAATGATCACTGCCGCCTGTCAAGAAGCCGAAACCCCAAAAACAGCAACGACTAGCACGGCCAGCACCGAAAATCCGAAGCAACTCAAGTTAGGTTCACTATTGCCTTCCACGGGCGACCTGGCTTCCTTAGGCGGGCCAATGATAGCATCCGTGCCATTGCTGGTTGAGACGGTCAATCAATGCGGTGGTGTGAATGGTCAGCCTGTGACCTTAGTGGCCAGTGATGACCAGACCGATGCAACCGCTGGCACTGAAGCCGTCACGCGTCTGGTTAATGTTGAGAAAGTTGCTGGAGTTGTGGGATCGTTTGCCAGTGGCGTATCGATGGCTGGAGCAGCGGTTACCTCACGGAACAAAGTCATGATGATTTCGCCGGGAAGCACGAGTCCAGAACTGACTAAAAAATCTAAGGAATTCAACGGCTATTGGGCCAGAACTGCGCCGTCTGATGCCTATCAAGCGCCCGCCATGGCCAAACTCGCCTACGACAAAGGCTACAGAAAAATCGCAACGATCGTAATCAACAACAACTACGGCATCGGCTTTGAACAAGAATTTATCAAAGCCTTCCAAGCACTGGGCGGCACCATCATTAACCAGGCCAAA